>JAGGZI010000017.1 GCA_021162085.1 Candidatus Aenigmatarchaeota archaeon | reverse complement strand
GCTGAAGATATGCTCGCTCCAATTATTGCCCCAAATACAATCAAACCGATTATCATTTTGATTGCGGTTTTAGTCTCCTCTTCCATTCTCCTTAATCCCCCTTACAACTCCAACTTTTTCTCCAATCCAAGATTTTGGAACATAAATTATTGCACCGTTGCCATGTGGCTTTACTTCTTTTATAATCAGTTCTTTTCCTCTAACCGTAAAGGTCGGCATGGTATCACCAATGCCAATTCACTACAACAATAAGAATGAGTCCAAATAGTGTTAATGCTATGCAGAGGGTGATGAGTATATCTTTTTCCCTTTCTTTGTAAATTCTAGTCAAAATGTAAGCTATAACAGAACTTATGCCAGCAACAGCTAAAAATACAAGTATCCCCCATGCACATTTCTCCATATATTGATTCAAAATAGCCCAGCACTCTGGGCATTCTTTACCTTCTGCTCTAGCTTCTCCAGCCTTGTATCCTATATCTGAGAAGAAAATAAAATTATCTCCCACTATGTATCCAATTACTGCACCAATCGCCAGCCCAACCAATATCATTACTGCGAGTGTTTTTTCCATACAATCACCATACTATGTATATATAATGTGGTATATAAGTATTTCTATTTCTTTTTCCATCCCACTATCACGGTAGCCACAGCAGGTCGCCCTTCCACGATTACAGACATCGCTCTATGCCCGCCTGTTTGCCTGATTAGTACTGGTTTGCCAACCCACCTTCCAACGCACCTAATCTTTTTCCCTAACAACCTCTCCATCTTTCCACAACTCCATTAAAGCTTTATGCGTAAGGTCAAAATCAAGATTCAAAGCCTCTGCTATCTCGTCAGTATATACAACATCTTCCCTTGTTTCTAGGTATTTGAGGATTTCTTTCTTTGCCTCTTCAAGAGGAATAACACGAGGTGTAATTATTTTCAAATCTCTGACCCATTCTGCATAATAACGAATTGCCTGGCGTATTGCTTCCGCCTTGCTTATCTGGAGTTTTTCTGTTATCTGGTTTAATTCTTTCTCTATAGGAGTTATATCAACTGGGTAAACTTTCCGAGTTTCAAGCATGTGTATAGGTATGTATAAAGAGGTATAAATAACTATCGAAAACCCTTGTTCCGAAATCAGAGCAAGGGTTTTACACCCACACCCTCCTCCTCCATACGCCTTCCTTCATCTGAAATAAAATATCATAACTATCTCCTATCAAATTATATCTTTTCTTGCTATATTCCATCCTCTTTTCACAATCTCCGTATTGCTCTCTTATCTGGAAGTTCTCCTCTGCTGAGATGGTTCTGTCATAAATAAGTTCGAGATGGTATCCATGCCTTGTTTGAAATACTAAGACTTGAGTTAAGCCATTTTGTTTCTGTTCTTTCAGGATTTTTCTTTTTAGCTCTATCACGGAAGGAAGGTTGGCGTAGTCAAGGTCTATACCTATTCTATTCATATTTCTCCCAACATTTTTTTCCTTCGTTCAAAAGATTCTTTTTCTGCTTCCCCTAGTATTCTTAATAACCTTTTTGATGTTTTGGGGTCAAATTCGCTTATATCTAAAACTTTCTTTTTGATTTCTTTCTTCTTTGTCTTTGGTATTACTTTTACTTCCACGTCGTATTTACCCTGTATTGTAACGATGATGTAGTTCTGGGTCTCCTTTGCATCTATGATTTTTCCTTCTCTCTTACCTGTAATCAACACACTTTCTTTTATTCTTGGTAGTTTAACCACTCGTCCAACCTCCTGTCTTTTAGTTTTCTTTCAATTGCATTACCAATTAGCCATTCTTTGTATTGTTCCAAGTTCATATATACAATCCCTCAGTATTTTCTTTTTCTTCTTTCCACTTCTTCTCCCTAGCACTCTGCATAACTGCCAGCAATTGTTTTTCAAAAAGCAAAGAAGGATATACATTAGTACTGCATACCTTCTTTCCTTTGCCATTATTAAACTCAAAGATACAGATGTTCAATAGACCTTGCTGGGAACAAAAGGATGTTATCTTTTTTATTTCATTTCCTTCTTCCGCTACAGTTACTATACCGTCTTGTATCCCGCAAAGAAGCGTTATCTCTTCAGGAGTTACTGGCTTGCCATCATCCATTTTCTTTTTTATTTTCAACAATTCTTTTTTCAAATCCATCAGAATCCCTCCTTATTCTTCAATTTTGTTTGCATATATTTTCTCATCTTTGAATTTTTCCTTGCTTCTTGAAGATGCTTATTGATTTCAAGTTCTACCTCTTCAAAAACATTAAGACTTTCTGGTATATCTTTCAAGAGGTACTTCGATTGATAAAATGCAATTATTTGACGGTTTTCTGCCCTATCCAAATCTAAAAACTTCATCTTTGCTATTCTTCCTTCTTCCTCTTTCAATGGCGTCGGCTGTACGCCTTCTAAAGGTTTTTGTATGGTTGCTGTGTTATCATCAATGCATCTTTCCAGCACACCTCTGTATTCCAAATCTATTTTTTCAAGCCACTTTAATAACAGAGACATTGTTTTATCTGATTTTACTTTAAGCATTTCTCTTATATTTCTTCTTGTTTCGTAAACGAAATCCTCACCTAGTAATTCTAAGTTTCTTGGGTTTGCCTTGCCTTTAGTTTCACCAAAGAAAATCATGCACGTTATTGCATATCCCCACAATTTTAATGTTGCCAGATAACCTGTGACCATCATTTCCATTTTCACACGCAAGGGCGTATTTTCTGTTATGCCATATTTTCTAACAATTTCTCTTGGTATCTCTGCTCTGAATGCCTCTATGGTTTTTGGGTATCTTGGTGATTTTGTTGGATAAAAGGTTGGTTTTTCTGGTATTCTTATCCATTTTCCATCCTTGAAGATTTTTATCAAAGTAACGCTCTGTGGAGTACCGTACTTTTCAACCCAGTTCGCTCCAGCTCTGATTGCTATTCTCGGTTTTTTTTCTCCTCTTTCGGTGTAGTATGTGTATCTAAATACGGATATCTGATTTATCCTATCTTCCTCTGCAATCTCACTTTCTGGTGGTATGTTGAGATAGAGCGGGGTTGTTCTTTTGACTTTTCTTTTCTCTGCTGTTGCAAAAATTATTTTCCCTTTTTCTTCCTCTGTCTTTTCTTCTTCCTTTAATTCAACAAGTTGATTTGTCTCCTGCATCGCAGTGATGAACATTTCAAGGTCTTCATCTGTTTCAAAGTATTTTGAAAGTTTTTCAAATAGTTCTTCTCGTGTGTATCTTCCTGATGGGATTGTTATTTCAATCATCCTTTCCTCCAACTGTAGAATGGACATTCATCGTAGTTACAGTATTTTTTCAACATACATTCATCACAATCTGTTTTCTTTATTTCCCACATCCTCAACCTCCAACTTCAAAGATAGTTTGGCTTTTATTTTCACTTTTTCCTCTTCAAATGGCTTCAAAACCTTCTCTATAAGACGTTTTAAAGATTGTGCATCTCCTACAAAGTTTATTATTACTGTATTTTTCTCTTCCTTAATATCCATACTCATCTTTTCCATTATCTCCCCCCATTACATCCCTCCATATCTTTCCAGCTTCCTGTGTCAGGTCTGCCTGTATATCGAGAATAGTTCTTACTAAATCTACCGTGATTGCGACAGTAATTGTATGCCAATAGGATGGATTCCATCCTTCCTTTTCAGCATATTTCACAATTTCTCCCAAAAGTTCGTTATAGCTTTCTATTACTTTATTCGCCTTCAGATAAATCTCTGGATGGTATATCTCTAGCTCCTGAATTTCCTTATCTTTCATATTCTTCACCTTCAATTCTAGATATGCTTTCATCTAACAAATTACTTATATCAACCAACTCTTTGCTAACCTTATCAATCTTGCTTATTGCTTTTTTGAAGTTATCAGTTTCTTTAACAATCCTGCCAAGATTTATTGATATAATATCCAATCTGTACGATATTTCTTCTAGTTCATCTGACATTCTCTTCAAATTGTTCGTAATCTTCTCCATATCTTCCACCACCACCTTTTCTTTTCAACCATTTCCTCATATCCTTTCTCAAGAGCATCTATAATCTCCTTCACCTTCTCAGGTTCTGTATAGGTAAGCCAGATTGGTCTTCCAGCCTCTCCTTCTCCATACGGTGGATTGTATTCCTTGTGTACCGATATTCCGATGGCTGGCTTCATGCCCTTGTATTTTTTCAGAAGCAGAATATTGACATAGTACGAGTATTTCAGCAGTGGCATTGCCTTTATGCGGGTAGCCAGTTCCACAACATCCGATTTCTTGTAACCAACCATCCTTTCCTCTGGCATCACAAAAATCTTTGGCATATCGAATTTATCTTGCAGTAGCCACAAGACCGCAGTAATGTGTTTGCACCACAGACTTGAGTTATCCTTGTAATGCCCTATGATGTGGTCTTGGCAGGTGCAATCCGTGTGTAAATTTGCTATGAAGTTTTCCCTCTCATAGAGGAATTGTGGTAGCTTGGCTGGAAGGTAGTTTTTAATCACAACCGTGTATTGTTTTTCTTTATCCTCTGAGAGAACCGTTACCCTTGCGTCTCCGCCATCCTCTTTGGTAATAGCATATTCGATGATGTGTCCGTTTCTGTACAACTCTAAACCTTTTTTGATTCTTGAATCATCCACGAGTTTGTGAATTTCCTGAATATTTCTGGCTTTCTCGTAGTTGTAAACATTTTTGATTGCATCGAACCAGTAAGGATAGATGTATATTGATGATAGAGGCAAGGCTCTTGGATGGCATTCTTTATGTTCAACCCACTCTTTTCCGTTTTTGAATTTATAAACTGCTTTCATCAACTACCTCCACAACCCAACCTCCCAATTTTCTTGCTTCTTCTTCAGCTTCTTCTTTTGTAGTGAATGCGATTACGTAAACTCCTATCTTCCCTTTGACTTTCTTCCTAACTTCGTAGTATTTTTTAATATCTTTCGGAATTGAGAGCAGAGAAATCTTCATTTCTCTTCCCCACTAATTACGTCTGAAAACCATTTTTTGACTTTCTTTTCACATTCGTTTAATATTGAAAGACAGTAGTGTCTCATAGCTGTGTTATACCACTCATTTTTATATGAATCATTTATTTCTAATTTTATTTTTTCAACATCTTTCAATAGTCCATGAACTGCAGATTTTAAGTGTTCTCTGATGTCTATGAATGTTGCATCTATAAGTGCGTCACCAAAGATTTCGTAATCTCTTGCACACTTCTCTATTAGTTTTTTGATTTTTTCCAAATTTAATGGTTCATTCTCCATCCAACACCTCCTTAAAAGCGAGTCTGAAAAGCCAATCGTTGTATCCTTCAATATCATCTTCATCTAGAAATTTTCTGGCTTGCTTCTCATATTTCGGATATTCTCGGATTAGCAAATGTGGTTTATCTTTGTACCGCAAATAGAACTCACAAGCAGATTTAATGTGTTCTCTGATTATCCACCCGATTTCCTCTAAATCCAATGGTTGTAGCATTACTCTTTCCCACATTATATCACCCTCTTCAGCAATTCCTCAACACTGACGCCTTCCTGCTTCGCCTTCTCTATCAATTGCTGTTTTATCTCTTTGGGCAATATTATCGCTGTCTTGGTTTCTCTCTTCTCCTCAACTTCTATCCCAATATCGTGAAGAATATGGGTGAATATCCTCTTCAAATGCTTTGGCACATATCTAGGTAACTTGGAGAAATACCACTTTTTGAAATCTTCCTCATTGATGTAAAACAATGTTTTGTTCATGTAGTTTGCAAGGTATCTCTTTATTGTTGAGTTGTGAGTCTTTGGTATGCGTATGGATTTGAGTTTGCCTTCCCTTACAAGTTTTCTCAGCCTACCCAGTATTGAATAAGTAACGCCCAGGGCTTCCGCTATCTCCCTTACCGTTGCCACCTTTTTTCCTTTTACTGTTTTCAAAATATCTTTCTCTGTTATGGTTTTTGGTTTGATTTGTTTGTATTTTGATTTCACGCCAGCCTGCTGACACCAGCGGGAGACGGATGCAGAGCTTATGTTGAGTTGTTGTGCTGTTTTGTTGATTGATAAGCCTTGTTTGACAAGAGAAAGAGCTTTTTCTCTTAGTTCTTGAGGGTGCATGGTAAATGTAATGGGTTTGGGATTTATAAGGTTTGTGGTTGTATATTTAACGATTAACTTTACTCTCTACCAAAGTGGGGGGAGCATGTGAAATTAATTTACTGCACTCTCTCTGATTTTGAGAGAGTATGGTTTACATTGGACATAAGGTCTCCCCTACAATGAAATGACCAATGTAAAATTTAATTTTATAAGATATATACACTAGACATTTCGGGGTATCGTCCAATGTAAAATTTAATAAACCCTTTTTGCATTATAGAGCAGTATGAGATACTCAAAATTGGTAGAATTGGGAGAGAGGCTAAGGCGAAGTAACATAGAATATATATCAACAGAGGAACTAAAAGCTTTATTGAGAAGAGCAACAGATGTTTATAGAGAAGAAACTCTAAGGAGATATATAAAATTGCTCAGAGATGAAGGGTTCATACGATTTGCAGATGGTGTCTGGGAGATTGTGAGGAAATAATATGGTCGTTATAGTAAGTTGCCCAAATTGTAAAAAGAAGATTCCAGCACTTGTCGGGGAAAACAACAAATGCCCAAACTGTGGTCATCAATTCTATTTAGAGAAAAGATTTGGATATAGT
>JAGGZI010000003.1 GCA_021162085.1 Candidatus Aenigmatarchaeota archaeon | reverse complement strand
TCCAAGGACGACTTAAAAAATATTGAGAAAAAAAGTTTTTTAAAATGGCTAAAAGATTATAAGGAAAGGTTTGGTTGATTTCTTTGAATAAGATTTCCCTTGATGAGAGAAAACTAAGATATACCCTCATGTTTTTGATAAAACTCATTGTACTTTCATTACCCCTGTACGTATTTTTAGAATTGAACATTGGTCTCGACCCTTTACAGAGCTTCATAGCTCAACATGTCTTTTACTTTCTGAAGATGACTGGAATGAACCCTAATATGAATGGATTCTCCATATCACTTGATAAGACTTCTATAATCATAAATAAGGATTGTACAGGATGGAAGGGCATATTGTTCTTTTCTGCTTTAGTATTGTCAACATCTTCCTCATGGAAAAAAAGGATTTGGGGAATACTCATTGGAATTCCATCAATATTCTCTGTAAACATCTTAAGAATAATCGTCATGATTTGGATAGGAATCAACTCTCCCGAATTCTTTCAGCTCATTCACGACATTCTATGGCAGAGCTCGATGATACTTCTAGTTCTGATACTATGGATAATCTGGTGGAGAAACAATATATTTTAGCATAAGGAAAAAATATGTGATGTCGTATGTTTGGTATACTTAAGAAGAAGCTCAAAGAGAGTATAGATAAAATAACAAAGAAAATCGAGAGAAAAGAGGGGATTGAAGAAAAGAAAGTAATTAAGAAGGAAAAGGGAGTTCCTGAAATAAAGGAAATTAAGCCCAAAAAATCAAGGGAAATTAAAAAACCAAAGAAGAGAATAATTAGCATTGGTGTGAAGAAGATAACAGAAGATGATATAAAGGATGTCCTATGGGATCTTCAGATTTCGCTTCTGGAGTCCGACGTTGCACTTGAAGTTGCAGAGAAAATATCTGATGACCTAAAGAAAGCCCTCGTTGGTAAGGAAGTTAAGAAGAAAGAAATTGAAAAGGTTGTAAGGAGTGCAATAGAAGAGTCTATAAGGGAAATTCTAAGTCAAAAGACAATCAATTTGTTCGACGAGATAAAAAAGAAGAAGCCTTACGTTATTTTGTTCCTTGGTTTTAATGGTAGTGGTAAAACAACTGCCATAGCTCGTCTTGCATACCTACTTAAAGATAAAGGGTTTTCTGTTAACATGGCTGCGGGCGACACGTGGAGAGCAGCAGCAATCCATCAACTTGAGATTCACGGTAGAAATCTGGGGATCCCTGTAATAAAGCATGATTATGGGGCTGATTCCGCTGCTGTGATATACGATGCAATTGAGCATGCAAAGGCAAGGGGAATAGATGTTGTACTTGCAGATACCGCTGGTCGCTCTCACACAAATAAAAATCTCATGGACGAACTAAAGAAGATATGCAGGGTGAACAATCCAGATTTGAAGATTTTGGTTGTTGATTCATTAACAGGAAATGATGCAGTTGAGCAAGCAAAAGCATTTGAAAATGCCATAGGAATAGATGCCATCATAATGACAAAGATGGATGTTAATGAGAAGGGTGGTGCTGCTCTTTCTGTAGCGCATACCATCAAGAAACCAATCCTTTACATAGGAGTTGGCCAGAATTATAAAGATTTGAAAAAATTTGATCCAGAAAAAATAATAAAGAACCTGTTGGAGTGAAACTCATGCAAAAATTCTCATCTTCTTTTTCTTTTCTTCTTCTTTGTCAACATATGTTAATTTTGGGAGTTGCTGAGAATACTCTTCGCTTATCCACCATATAATGTAGTTTTCAAAATCTCTTCTCCATAAGGGATCCTTTAACTTCTCTTCGAAGTCCCTGCATTCATCATCCTTTGAGCCTATATTAGAGAACGCAGAATTAAAGTCTTTAAACATTCTGCCTACATCCTCTTTTTTTGGATACACCTTTATTTTTCCTTCCTCGTACATTCTATCTAAGAGTTCATTGAAATGCTTCATCGACATAATATCACTAAACAATATATAACCAAAAGCTTAAATTCTTTTGTAGGAACTATGGTGATATTATGCTTTATCTTATAGGGCTTGGTTTATACGATGAAAAAGACATTACGCAGCGCGGTCTCGACACCATAAAAAAATGTGATAAACTCTACATAGAGTTATATACATCAAAATGGAATGGACTAGAGAAACTGAGGGAAGTCTCAGGAAAGGACATAGTTGAAGTTAAGAGGAGCGACCTTGAGGAAAACCAGAAAAAAATTCTGGATGAGGCAAAGAGCAAAAAAGTTGGCGTTTTAATTCCTGGAGATCCGCTTGTGGCTACAACGCACATAGACCTTCTGATACAGGCAAAGAAAAATGGAATAAAAACTGTTGTGATTCATGCACCGTCAATATATTCTGCTGTTGCTGAGACCGGCCTTTTTATATACAAGTTCGGAAAGACGACAACAATTCCTTTTGTCCAGGAAGGGTATAAACCAGAGAGCCCCTACGATACGATAAAACAAAACAGGGAAAATGGCTTGCACACGCTTTGCCTACTTGACATAAAGGAGAAACTGATGGCGCCAAGTGAAGGGTTAAAGTACCTATTGGAGATAGAAGACAGAAGAAAAGAGAGGGTTATCTCCGAAGATGATGAAGTTATTGTTTTTTCCATGAGAGAAAGAAGCTTTATAATTTATGACAAAGTAAACAATATATTAAACAGGGATTTCCCCACACCAGCTGTTCTTATAATACCCGGCAAATTACACTCAATTGAAGAAGAGGCCTTATCATGTTGGAAGACAACTTAAGAGAAGAAATAAAGAAGTGGAGTCAGAGACTGGATAACTCCCTAAAAATCACAGTTGCGCAGAGCCCAAAGGGAGTGGAATTCCTAACAAACATAAAGGCATATCAATCGGATTCTCTCCACTTCTTGAAGAAGAACGACTTAATAAGAGCATACGAAGCTCTCATATGGGCATGGGCTTATTTAGAAATAGGAAAACAAATTGGAATTTTGTCACAAAGGTAGAATATTTTAATTAACCAATACTCAACCAGTGGCAATCTGTTACCTTTATAAAGTGACAACAAACCGAAACCTTTATATACCAGTTAAACTATATAGTTACTATAAGGTGATTAAATGGCTAATGACTCTGTCACACTCTCTTATTTTGCAAAGGCATTGAATGCACTAGGCCAAGAAATAGAAATGATAAAGAGAATGGATAAGGCTACATACGAATTCATGAAGCAGGTAGCATCTTCTCAAAAGAAGCCTAAGGAGCCATCAAATTGGAGTTACACGATGTATGAACCACTTGAAAAGATTAATGAAGATATAAATATATATCCTGATAAAATAACAGGAGAACCCAAAAGAACGGAAGTAACATCTACTTATAGGGCAGTGCGTATTATCGGTGAGGAAGATTTAGTATCAGTATTTACTAATATGCCACTGATACAATGCTCTATTGGTATTCTTGGAGGTAATTTAGAAGCAACCGTCTCACATGACTACAAGCCATTGAGTAGTGATGATAACATAATTAATACAGTTGCCACTGTCAATTACAGGTTAAGTTCAGATGGAGACAAAGAATCTACTGAAATACCTTATATAGAAAGAATTGATGACCTGGAGAAAAAATTTGGAGAAATGAATGAATACCTTGGGAATCTTGGTCGTGAAGTGAATGGCATAAAGGTAATTGTTGCATCGAACATGGCTAAGGAAAGAGTAGAACAATACTACAAGGACAATGAAAATAAGAGTGAAGAAAGAGGAACCAATAGAGAAGCACATGTATCATACGGCTCTTAGAGCAGTATACAAAAAAAGGGACGTCTATAAGAAAAATTTGAATAGTAAAAAATTTTTTTAGAAGTGCTTAAGTATTTTTACCTATTAACTATAATGTATGCTCGGAAGAGGTTTAAATATACTACAGCTGGGTGCAGGTGGACAGCAGGGAAGTAGAAATATCCAGAAGATGGAACAACTGTATAAAAGATATTCTATTGAAGATGTTTATGCAATTGACATAGATAGAAATCGGCTTTCTAAGACCAAGAAAAAACACCCATGGATAAAAGCGTATGTCATGAAATCGAGGGATGCCCTCTGGGAATTTGCTCCTTATTCTGACATTATATTTGACTCTACTTGGACCCCCCATCATCTGGAAAATTTAGAAACTCTTGTCGATGTTGCTGAGATAAGAGGTACGCCGGTAAAGGCTTATTATGTGGAAAAGCCAGTGGGAATCGAATCATCAGAAGTTAAAAGATACGTAGAAAGACTGAATAGAAATGGTATACGTGTCTCTGAAAATGCTATAGAATTGATGCCTTATGTTGATCCAAATAGATTTAATGTCAATCATTACAATTCAAAAATAGCCCTTATAAATGACATAAAGAAAAATGGATATAGAATTAAGGAAATTGACTTCATTAGAAATTCGGACGCTCATTTAAAGAGTTCTCCTGGAAGAAACATATTAAGGGATTATGCAGGCTCCACAAGAGATAAACTAGATCATGATGCAGATGACCTATTTCTCGGATTTAAAGTGGTTAATGGCAGAATTCCTAACGTTGATATAGCAAACGTTGACTTCAAACTACTTGAGATAATAGATTCTATGGGAGACAAGTTCTATTGGACCAGGAAGGGTCAGAAAGCTTATTATCCTGGAATAGAAGAAGTTAATGAGTCTTACGGGAAGATTGAACTTCAGGTTGGTGATACCAAAGTCAAAATGATAGGAAGTCATTATCCGGGCATAACTAGAAAAGATGAGAAAATGGTAGAAAAATGGTTTACGAAGGAGATGAAAGAGAGACTGATGTTGGAGACAAAAAGGCCTTCATGGGAAATGAAACTTGTCAAGTCGGATGATAAAGGATCAAAGGAAGTGAGAGCAAAGAGAGTTGTGTGTGAAGACGAAGACGGGAAGGAAGTAATTTATCTTTCGAATACATTTGATAGAATAAAGTTTGGTGATCCAGGAGCGTTATACTTTACAATAAAGCAGTTTGAAGATGGAAGTGTTTATCTTGTGCAACAAGGTCAATATGATAACCATCTTGGTTATGTTAGAGATGCTCTACAGGTTGCATTGGGAATAAGAGAAGAACCATGGATTCCTGAAGATGTCATAATAAAAACTTCAGAGACTCTGGGAAAGACAACCAAGCTTGGTTGGGAATCTGCTGTAGACAGAGAAAAATTCAATATCCTTGATATAAGAAAACATCCAGAGCTAATTTTTTTGGAGGAATGATAAGTTTAAATAATTTTCGTTACTAATATATGATAACATAATAAAAATAAAGGGGGATGAGAATGGTTTTAGAGAAGTTGGGATATGTCAAAAAAGGAGATTATAACCAATTAATAAGACAAATACAAGAATACAAAGATAAAACAGAAAGTCTGGAGAATGAACTGAGAAGGTTAAGAGAAGAAATAGGCGAAGCAGGAAGAACAGGAGGAATAGAAACGGGCATAAATTATGCAACACTATTGCTTCCTCTATATGGGGTATTTGCGATAGGAAGGACAGAGGGATACGTACAACGCATCATTACAGAAGAAGGGAGAGGAACAGGGAGCGAAAGACAATCACCAACAGAGACAACTGAAAATAGATTCGTAATACCAAACGAGATTTTACAGGAAATACGATATGAACAAATTTCTGGGATAAATCCTCTTGCAGAATTAGAAGAGAAAGCATTGATCTATATGGGACATTTTGGTCTCAGAATGGGAAAAGAGATGTTCCTAAGGGACTATATGTCAGGGAGACTTGGATTTGGAGTACCTATTATTAGGACAACTGCAAGAGAAGTACCAGCAGAAGTACAGAGAGGAGAAGGGCAACAACAATAAACCCATTATGGAGAGGCTTATCTCTCTAATTTTTATATATTAGTTAATTTTTAATATAAATGATATTATGCCATTGGAACTTGCACAAGCAATGACAGTTGGTGGACTTAATTTATATGATTTAATTTTTAAGAGCATACTGCAGCTTCATCAGTGTATGGGAGGTTCAGGCTGGGGATGCATCACGGGAGATCTTGCACATGACTTCGTATATACCTTATTCATACCTCATGTTGTACTAATTTTATTTCTCTTTATAGCTACAAGAGGATTGGGACATAGAGGATTAGAGACCTTACTTGGAATTGGTGTCTATGTATTTATAATATATAGTGGTTGGTATCCATTCTTTGCAACAATGACATTGCTGTGGTTGGTAATATCTCTATTTATTGCAGGATTTTATTTCTTCTGGGGAAGGGTTATACACCCAACAAGGAGCAGAGAACTATTTAGGCTTGGTTTCATACAGGCAAAACAGAAGGCAGAGAGAAGAAAGACCGAACAAGCACTAAGAGAGGATATAGAGTATCTGAAAAAAGAGCTTGAAGCCGCCAGAAAGGAAAATGACAGGGAGTCCATAAAAGCTATTTCAAGAGCATTAACTGAGAGAGAGCTTCAGTTAAGAGAACTGGAGAGAAGCAGGTGAAACAAGATGTACAGTACAGATAACATAGTCACTCAAATAAATTCTACACCGGCTCTTCAGCCATTTCTTCCATTTTTCTTCGTTCTTGCGATAGTCTACGGGCTTCTTTCTATGGTTAACGTGTTTAAAGGCAAGAAGGCTGTGAACTTCATAATCTCTCTTGTATTTGCATTTTTTGCAGCAGGATACCAACCATTTGTTAACATGTTTTTTACAGAATTTGGGTTAATTCTCTGGTCATTTGTAATAATATTCTTTATAGCATTTATACTTGAGGCAATTGGACTCAGGGGCAAAAAGAAGTTAGCAGAACCAGGTAAGGAGGATTTACCTCTTATAATGGGAGGCATTCTTGTCCTAATACTTGCAACTGTAGGATTTGGATATCTCTCAAATATCAATATACCAGTAATAGGAACAGAAAATGTTCTCTTATTGATAGGTATATTCTTGTTATTATTAATCTTTTATTATGCATACGAATTTGGAAAAAGTGGTCAGTGACCTTAACATATTTAAATAAATTTAGGTTTAATGTATTTATAAGAGTTCAGGTGTATAACATGACGGCAAATATATTGTCATATGATTTTTTTGTTTATCTATTTCCATGGATGCTGACCCTGGCAATTGTCTATGGTATTTTGGAGCACTATAAAATTCCTCAGAGTCAAAGTGCAAGAGGCGTTATATCTCTTGTAGCAGCCTTTATGGTTTTACCATTTGCACCAGCTCTGGCATCTTTCATATCTGGAATGGTCAAGGGACTTATAGTTGTCGGGGTGGGAATACTTGTTGCTCTTATATTTGTCGAAATGCTTGGATACAAGGTTGGAAAGAAAGAGAATATATTTGAGAAGTATCCTGTTGGTTTTGGAGTAGTATTAATACTAATCGCAATTATTGTTTTTGTTAGTGCAGGGGGTCTCAGCCTTTTAAATGTTAATCTGAATCTAAATAGTGATTTTGTGACAGCCTTGTTTGTTATAGCTATAATGGCACTTGGTGTTTGGTGGATGACAGCAAAAAGTGGTGAATAGAAAGGTTTTTATATTTAAAGACATTAAAACTAGTTAGAGGTAATGAATGATGGTATATGAAATCCCGGTTGGAACTGGACTAGAAGACTTAGCTCAAAATAGTTTCTTTATAGCACTACTCCCATGGCTTTTAACTTTTGCTATTGTTTACGGGATCCTGCAGCATTACAAAATACCAAAAAGTCCATCGTCAAGAGCAATAATATCGATAGTTCTCGCATTTTTCACAATACCCGCGGCTGGACCTTTAATAACGATAATAGGAAGTATGGGTGTGGGATTAGTAATATTCTTCGTTGCAATATTATTTTTGTTGATATTGTTTGAATTGACAGGAACTGGATCAATAGAGGGGAAGGTAACACCCAAGGGAATAGAAGCTCAAAAAATAAGCATAGTACATAAGTATTCGAGTGTCTTTGCGATATCGGTCATAATCATAGCGATTATAATATTTATTGGTGCCGGTGGATTAAATCTACTTGGAATTACTATACCATCCATGAATTATCCTGCAATATTCTTTTTCGCAATTATGACAATAGTTATAATATGGATGGTAATGGGTGAAAAAAAGTAAGGTGATATATGATGGCCATACCAATCACAGCAACCGGAATAGGAAGTTTATTTGGAGGAGAATTCTTCACATATGTATTGCCATGGTTATTTATTTTTGCAATAGTCTATGGAATATTAAGTCATATGGGAGGGGGGATACCAAAAAGTAAGCCATCAAGGGCAATTATAGGCCTTGTGTTTGCCTTTATAGTTACGCCTTACTTGGCCCCATGGATTGGGAATGTAATGGAGATGACAGGAATATTTGTTATGGTTCTCTCTGTTTTCTTGGTATTTGTAATATTCTTAGAGCTCCTTGGAGTAAGAGCAACTAAAGAACTTCCAAAGTATGACAAGGATGGAAAACAAATTGGTACTGAAAAGATTTCTGTGTCCATATTTGAAAAATATGGTGTTGCGTTCGCAATTTTATTTATAATAATAGCAGCACTGGTTTTCATAGCCGCAGGTGGTCTCGAAGCAGTAGGGATAACAGTTCCAGGAATAGTCGTATATAACTATCCACTTATATTCTTCATAATTGTCATAATACTTCTGATATGGTGGATGGCATCAGAAAGCTAAAAAACTACTTTTATTTCTTTTTTATAACTTTCCATCTTGGTCCCTGTGGAGTGTCCTCTAAAAGAATTCCATATTTCTCTCTTAGTTCATCTCTTATCTGGTCTGCCTTCTGAAAATTCTTCTCTTTTCTAAACGCTTCGCGCTCTTCTATTAGCCTCTTTGCCTCTTCTGGAATATCATACTCATCCTCTGCTTTGAGTATACCGAAAACTTCATCGATTTTCATCATTGTATCATAGACTAACTTTGCATCATTCTTGCTTAATTTACCAGAATCCATTAGCTTGTTTATTTCCTTGACAAATAGAAACATGAATGCAAGAGCCTCTGGAGTATTTAAGTCATCGTCCATCTTACTTTCAAAATCCTGCTTTATCTTCTTAACCAATTCCTTAACCCTTGGATTGTCTTCAGCATCACTATTCCATGCTCTTATTCTTCTCATGAAGTCACGAAGATTCTCAAGAGTTTCTTGAGCCTGTTTGAGATTCTCAAGTGTAAAGTTCATTTGAGTTCTGTAGTGAGTTTTAAGATAAAGGAATCTTAGTGCAAGCAAGTCAAATCCCATGTCCTTTAGATCCTTAAGCGTGTAAAAGTTTCCCTTGGACTTTGACATCTTGGATTTATTAACCAGGAGATGTTCTCCATGCACCCAATACCTGACAAATTGTTTTCCTGTTGCCCCCTCAGACTGGGCAATCTCATTTTCATGATGAGGAAATATAAGGTCCACCCCTCCTATATGAATATCTATTGTCTCACCAAGATAGTATGTACTCATTGTGGAGCATTCTATGTGCCATCCAGGCCTTCCCCTCCCCCATGGACTCTCATAATAAATACCTCTCTTTATTTCCTCGGGAGTACTCTTCTTCCATAGAGCGAAATCACCCGGATTTTCCTTGTCATATTCATCGACGTTTACCCTTGCACCAGCCCTTATATTACTTAAGTCTATCTTGGAAAGTTTTCCATAATCCTTGAACTTAGATATGTTGTAGTAGACACCATCATTTCTCTCATAAGCAAAGCCATTTTCTTCTAATTTTTTTATTAATTCTATCATTTGGGGAATTGTTTCGGTTGCCCTCGGATAAATGGTTGCTCTCTTTATGTTTAAAAAATCTAGACCATCAAAAAATATCTTGGTATATTTTTCTGTGAATTCTTTTAGAGATATCCCCTCTTCACCTGACCTTTTGATGGTTTTATCGTCTATGTCCGTTATGTTCATTACAAATTTCACCTTATACCCCTTGTAAAGAAGATATCTATAAATTATGTCTGCTAAGAAAAAACTTCTGAAATTCCCTATGTGTGGATAGTCGTAGACCGTTGGACCACATGCATACATCCTAACCTCTTTATCGTGCAATGGCCTGAATATTTCCTTTTTCCTGGTCATTGTATTGAATAGTCTTAATGTCATGCTCTCTTCCTCTTAATGTATATTGTATAGGCAATCTCAAATATCACCATAATGAATATTCCGCCATTCAGAAACAGAAATATGAAATTTTTTATAAGATACGAATAGAGTATCAAAAAAGTGACTCCCAGAAGGGTTATGAAACTAAATCTTAGTTCTATTAAATTTTTCTTTGATTTTATTTCATCAATCAGTCCTAAAGCCCATGCCAATAAAACCAAAATACCACCCATAACACCAATTAATATTCCTAACATACGAATACCCTAAGTTTTTTGGAGCGGGGACTGGGAGATCTCCGGCACGGCATAGATTCCGTCTATGCCAATCTCTTTTCACAACTTGCCCCAAAGTTTTCCTTTGAGACACAATTTTCTTTGTGAAAGAAAATATCCGTTTTGAACCCAGGTCTTCCGCTCTGCAGGCGGATGCATAAACCACTCTGCCATCCCCGCATACATATGGAATTTTATTTTGATACATTTAAATATATTATTTTC
>JAGGZI010000023.1 GCA_021162085.1 Candidatus Aenigmatarchaeota archaeon | reverse complement strand
TCTTTGGGATATCCTTGTATAGGGCCTCTTGACCTTCCTGTAACACCTTCCTGGTCTCAATGACATCTCATTCACCTATTTTTAATGATTTTTTAAATCAGAAGTATTTAAATCTTTTTACCTTAAGAGAAACTGAGAAGAAGCTCCAAAAATTCCTAACTTGTACCAAAATGATTGTTGTTTTTTCTTTCTCTCCCTTTCTTCCTTCTTCATCTTCATTATATTCTTCTTTATCTTCTCCTCGGCTAGCTTTAAAGAGCTTCTGTTGTTTCCCACACCAGACGTGTTACCAAATCCTATGACCAGTATCTTTTCATTTTTCTTTCCCTTTCTTATGAGCTCCTTTATTCTCTCCACGGTAGTCTTCAGTGACTTGTATATTTCTTCCTTCATTGGATAAATTGCATTTTCTCCAACTTCCTTTATTCCTATTGAATCTATTGGTATTCCCTTCTTGAGTGCAACCTCCTCTATCTGGAATGAATGGTAAGAGAGTATCTCATTGCCCCTTTGTCCAACTCCAACACCATCCATAACGACACCATCCTTTTCTCCATAAAGGGCTCCTGCAGCATCAACCGTTATTATCCTATCTATCTTTTCTCTCTTTGATATCTTCTCAACGAACTTTCCAGGATATCCTATTGTTGTTCCAGGACCAAGTGCCTTTGCTAGGATTACGTCCTTTCCTTCTATCTTGACCTTGGCATAGGCGAACTGTTCATCTTTCAGCTTAACTACCTTTGCCTTCTCAGGTATCATTGAAGCTATCACAAGCGGTCCTATTCCATCACCCACTGGGGCATTGTCAACAAATGCCTCTACTGATTTCAAGAGCGCATCAGCAACTTTCTTTATGAGCGGTATCTGCATCTGAATTAGCATCGCAATTTGAAGAAGCCTGTACCTCTTTATCAACTCAAGGTAATGCCTTATTATCTTTGCTATCTGATAAATCCCCGCATTGTGAATGAGCGCGGTTGAAACATCTTTGACCTCTTCATCACTGAGATTTGGGGCAATCTCCCTTACAAATTCAAGTTCCCTGTCCTCGGCGTGCTTGATGACCATATGAATCTTGTTAACTATTCCATAAGGGTCCAAAGTAACTGGTGTTGCTATGAAGAATTCCATAAAATTAGATATTTTCTCCTTCAGCTCCTTTGATGGCTTCTTCGTTATCTTCTTCATTATCCTGTCTCTACCCTTGTCAGCCATTAAGAATATATCATCCAGGTCCTTCTGTATCTTTGCCACCACCTGATATATCATGAGCCTTGGATAAAATAATATGAAGACAAAAAGTAATATGAACCAAATTATACTGCTTATCCAGTCCCCACCGCCAAATTGCATCAAATTCATTTCAAACACTTCTTTATTCTCCTGAAGATTCCAATTAGAGAAGAAAATTCATCCTTTGTCAGGAGACTCTTCCCAATTAAATTTTTCAAAACGTTGTATGCCTTTTCTTTTTTAATCTCAGGGTAATCTAATATATTGATTATTCCTTTAAATACTTTTTGCATTTCTTCTCTTTGCTCCCTACTCGACAACTTTTCTTGTCCTTCTTCTACCCTGCTCAACTCATACAAAATTACTGCAACTGCATGTGAAATGTTCATTATGGGATAATCTTTGTGAGTTGGTATCCTGCATACAATATCACACCTTCCTAGTTCATCATTTGTGAGACCCCTGCTCTCCCTTCCAAATAAAATTCCAATCTTTGCCTCTCTCAAATCCCTTTTGTTCAGCACGCTCCTCAACTCTTCTGGGGTTGTGTAGTTTCTCACTACATTCCTTCGAGCAGTCTTACCACTCGTGCCAACCAAGAAATCGTATTCTTTCCATGGAATTTTATCAAGTACTCTGGCATATTTAACGAGGTCCCAGCCATGCATGGCAAACCCTCTTGTTTCGTCATTTATTTCACATGGATTCACCAGTACCAGATTTTCAAAGCCGAAGTTCTTCATAACCCTTGCAACCGAACCTATGTTGCCCGGGCTCTCTGGTTCAAGAAGAATAACATCAATGGACATAAATTACCTTTAAGCTAAAACCAATATAAATTTAAATGAATATTATTTTTATTATGCGAAGAGAACTTAAAATATTGCTTTCGGCCGCCGGACTGTTCATAGTTGCTGGCGGATTATTCGGACCCATCTATGCAGTATTCGTTGAAAAAATAGGAGGGGACTTATTAACTGCTGGTAGCGCTTACGGTCTCTATTCAATATCAGCAGGGTTCTTAATTTTCCTCATTAGTAAGTGGGAAGACCATGTTAAACACCAGGAAAAATTAGTTGTCCTTGGATACCTTTTAAGCACCATTGGATTTCTGGGATATCTACTCATAAGAACACCAATTCATCTGTTCATAGTTCAGATAATCCTTGGCCTTGGAGAAGCAGTGGGAACGCCTGCATACGATGGCCTATACTCTAAATACTTAGATAAAGGTAAATTTGTGTCTGAATGGGGACTCTGGGAATCAATGCATTATATACTTACTGCAATTGCTGCAGTGATCGGAGGCTTTCTAGCAAATATGCTCGGATTTAAAATCCTCTTTATTTTTATGTTCTTCTTGTCTCTTTCAGGACTGATAATTTCATCCCTTCTGGTATTTGATAAGTTTTATATTAAATGAATCTAATTTATTTTTCATGGATTGGAAAATATCTTTAATAATCCTTGTGGGCCTCCTTCTAATAACTGGGGGATTTCTGAAGCAAACTAGGATAGACTATCATAACATACTTGAAAGGGGGAAGGACTTTCTTGGAAGGTACATCAACGAAGTTCCTGAAATGTCGGTTATAAGGAACGTTAGCGTTAGCGCTAGTTTCCAGGATCCCGCCGTTGACTTAAGTAACCTTCCCATAGACACAATCATAATAAAGTATGAACCGTCGGAGCAAAACTACGGTATATTTATAAGTGGGACTAAATTGTCAACAAATTCCCTAACCATGATAAAGATTAACAAATATCAAGGTGTGCTTAAGATAACCAAAGACCACGTTGACATGGTTGGTGACTCCGAGAAGGCAGGCATAAACGACATCACATTTGAGACTTCAAAAAAATCCATACCAATTGAAATAAATTCCCTTAGGTATAGAGAACTTGAGATAAGGGACTTCAAGGTCAACAACCTGAAACTTAACAACATGAATGGAAAATTAACAATTCAAGACAAGATGAACATCAACCTGAGCAATGAACCGCTTACACTGGAAGCCTTCCTTGGAAACATGGAATTCCAGAATTCCGCATTGAAAATAAGTGGAAGAGTCAGGAGAGTTTTTGTCTCAGGTAAGGATTACTCGGCCACTATAAGCTAATTCCCCTCTTCTTTTTCAATCTTCTTCTCCACGTCTTTTTCTATCTTCTTTATTTTCCTACTCTCTGAGAACGGTTTAAGAAATATTCCAAAGAACCTTAAAATCCCCCCTACAAATATAGCAACGAGGTAAAGCACAACGGCAGACGTCGCATAAAATATTATGGTGTTTAAACTTATCGGTATTCCCCAGTCTAAAAAATAATTCATGAATATGGGAAACAGCATTCCCGCCACGGCAACCATGGCAATTCTTAAGGCAAGCTTAATCATCTTGTAAAGAGCATATATCACGATTATGAATATTATAAAAGTTACTATGCCATTGGATTCAAAAAATGTAAAGAATTGCTTGAACAAATCAACTATGCCAAAGCCTGTGATGGGAATAACCATATTTTAAATTATTTAAAAATTACAATATATATTTGTCCCGATGACGATAACAACCGTAGGAGGTGAGCTGAGGGACCATTTTTAAAGTTTTAAATAAGCACTCTCCTAAATTATAACTGTATTGGGGGTGATTTTATTTTATTCATATTTGAGGATCTTGCGTGCTGCAAGAGATGTGGCTCTCATGAGACGAGGACCGAAATTCTCATACCAACATCGAAGTTGAAGAGTATGCGCGGCAAGACAATTGAACAGCCCGTCGAGATATTCTGTAAGAAGTGTGGAAAAATCGATAGGACAACCATAAAGATGAAGATAAAGTGATTCCTATCACAATTTTAAAAAATAAAAAGAAAAAAGTGGGGGTATGTCTTATTTCTTTGTGAATTCTACTAATGCTAGTAATGCTCCTATGAGTACGTATATCCATCCTATGAACTCGAATAAGTACTGAAGCCATTGTCCTACTTGAGCTGCGTAATTCCAGAAGGATAGTGTGAATGCTGCCGCCAGTATGAATGAAACTCCTCCTGCTGCTATCCAGTTGAAAGCTCTCTCTGCTTTCTTCCTGATCTTAGCGTACTCTGCAAACACTGGTGCTATTAGACATACTAAAGCCGAGTACAAAAGGTACATTTCTGCCATTTTAATTCACCTGTTAAAAAGAAGTGTATGCTCCTATATAAAGATTATATCGTCCATTGTCGAAGTGATATATTAATAAAATGAACACTTAAGTAGCATTTTTGATAAGAACTGCCATGAACTATACAATTGTATCGGCTCTTACTTTACCTTGTCAATGACAAGACCCATTATTACTCTTACCTTGTCACCTTCTTTAAACTCCTTTGCTGGATTTAATTTAACTTCTCTTGTCCTGTTTCCTATCTTAACCTTTCCCTTGTCGCCATCCACTGAAAGAATTATACCTTCCTCAAGCATAGAAATAATTATTATTTCACATATATATTTATTATGATGCTTGTCCTTGGGATTGGAAATGAAATGATGGACGACTATTCCTTCGGCCCCCTTGTAATTGAAAAACTTAAAAAGAAAAATATCAGCGCTGAACTCTGGTCAGGTTCCACACCAGAGAATTTTATAACCAAGATTAAGGAGCCTATAGAAAAATTAATCTTACTGGACACAGCAGACCTGGGGAACCCCGGGGCACAGTCAAAAAAATAAACCCTTCCCTTGTATCCAGACACTTCATCTCAACGCACAAAATCCCTCTCTCCTTTTTGATAAAACAGCTAAACCCAAAAGAAACAATCTTCATCGCGGCACAACCAAAATCCCTGGACTTTGGCGCAACCCCATCTGAGGAGATTTTAGGCGCAGCAGAAAAAGCTGTGGAATACCTTAATTTTTTATAGAATTCTCTCCTATTCTTATCATGATAAACTTTGATGAAATGATTGACAACTACCTTTTCAGGAAATTCAG
>JAGGZI010000013.1 GCA_021162085.1 Candidatus Aenigmatarchaeota archaeon | reverse complement strand
ATATTATATAATTAATATAGAATAATTATTTTATAAGGAGTGGGACATGAAGAAAAGGTTTAAAAAAATTATTCAGGTGGCGATAGCGGTGGATGATTTAGACAAATACCTGAAGATCTTCAATGATGAGTATGGAATAGGCCCATGGGAGATCTACTACATAAACAAAGAGACCACAAAAGATATGAAAAGAAATGGAGAAGAGAAAGATTTTGAATACAAAGTTGCGATGTGTCACCTTGGGGATGTAGAACTGGAGCTTACTCAACCAATAGATGATAATAGTATATATAGTAAGTTCTTAAAGGAACATGGGCCAGGTCTACACCACATTGGTTTTGAGGTTGACGATTTTGATGAGACTTTAGAGTTTCTAAACAAAAAGGGGGTAGTCACAAAACAGAGTGGGAATTGGAGAGGCAAGGTATTTGCCCATATGGGAACAGAGAAGGATTTACTCTTTGTTCTGGAGATATTTAAAACAGGAAAGAATTATAAGCACCCGAAGCCAGAAGACATTTACCCAAAGGAAGGTGAAAGATGAATTTACTGGAAGAGGTGAAAAGCTTGGAAGAGAAATTAATAAAGCACAGGAGAAATCTCCACAAGATACCAGAAATAGGTCTTCATCTTCCAGAAACCAAAGGATACATAAAAAGGGAACTTGAAGGCTTGGGATTAAAAATAGTGGAGAGTAAAACCACATCTGGTATTATGGGGATACTTGAAAATAGGAGTGGAAAGGTTCTTGCCGTAAGATCAGATATGGACGCTCTTCCAATAAGAGAGCAAACTGGACTTCCCTTTGCTTCAACAAATGGAAATATGCATGCCTGTGGTCACGATGCTCACATGGCTATAGTTTTAACTGTTGCGAAGATTTTGAAAAATCATAGAGAGAGGATAAATGGAGTTGTAAAGTTTATCTTTCAACCTGGAGAGGAAAAAGAAGGAGGCGCAAAGTATCTTGTTGAGGAAGGGTTTCTTAAAGAGCCTGATGTTGATATAATCTTAGGAATACATGTGGGGAATTTCATAGAGGAAATTGATAATGGTCAGATTGGAGTTTTTAAGGGTCCTTTTATGGCTTCCCTTGATAGGTTTACCCTCACTGTAGAAGGGAAGGGTGCACATGGTGCAACACCTCACAAAGGCATAGATCCTATAACCATATCTTCATACATAATAAACGGATTTCAGAGTATTGTCTCAAGGGAAAATGAAGTCTTTAAACCTCTTGTAATAAGTATCGGAAAAATAAATGGTGGTACAGCTTACAATGTTATTCCAAATATTGTGGAAATAGAAGGAACTGTTAGAACCCTTGATGAAGAAACAAGAAGATTTGTGGCTAAGAGAATGGAGGAGATATCAACATATGTAGCCAAAAGTTTTAGAGGAAAATCAAGATTCACATACCACTTTGGCTATCCTGTAGTTGTAAATGATGAGGAAATAACAGAGGATTTTTATAAGAAAACCCTCAAAGTTCTTCCAGAAAGTGATGTTGTATTCTTAAAGAAACCAACAATGGTTGGAGAGGATTTTTCCTACTATCTTAAAGAGGTAAGGGGAACATACTTCTTTCTTTCGAGCAAAGGAAAAAAACCATATCCGCATCACAATCCAAAATTTGACATAGATGAAAGTGTCTTGTGGAAAGGAGTTCTTTCAATATCAAACTATATAATGGAAACATTAGGGTAGGGAATTCCCTACCCTAATTAAAAGTATGCCTTCCTTATTATCTCCTCTTTCTTCAGCTCCTCAGGTGTCCCTTCTGCTATAATCTGACCCTTCTGTAAGAAATAGCCATAATGCGTTATCTCCAGAGCCATATTAGCATTCTGTTCCACGAGAAGAACTGTTATGCCTTTTTCTCTGTTTATCTTCTTTATTATCTCCGCTGTCTCCTGGATAAGGATTGGTGCAAGACCAAAAGAGGGTTCGTCAAATATCATAAGTTTTGGATTTCCCATAAGTGCTCTACCTATGTTTAACATGGATTGCTCACCACCTGAAAGTGTACCTGCAATCTGGTTTAATCTCTCCTTTAATCTCGGAAAATAAGGGAAGACTAGTTCTTCAAGACGCCTTTCTATCTCTTTCTTTTCTTTTACAAGATAAGCACCCATTCTTAGATTTTCTAAAACGGTGAGTTTCGGGAATATCCTTTTACCTTCTGGAGCGATAGAGATTCCAAGGGAAATAACCCTGTGAGTACTGTAATGTATTATATCCTTTCCTTCAAAATAAATTTTTCCTTCTACCACCTTAACAAGTCCAAGAATTGCCTTAATAAGAGTTGACTTTCCAGCACCGTTTGAGCCAAGGAGAGAGACACACTTTCCTTTATCAACTTTGATGGAGACATCTATCAGCATTTTGTTTATCCCGTAAACTGTAGTTACATGTTCCATTCTGAGCATTTCAGCCATTGGCGACCTCCTTACCTAAATAGGCCTCTATAACCTCCTTGTTGTGGGAAACCTCTTCATATGTTCCTTCTGCTATTACCTGACCAAAGTTTAATGCAATAACTCTCTCTGATACACTGCTAATAACCTTCATATCATGTTCTATTATCATAATTGTAACATTCTCCATCTCCTTTCTAACCTTTTCTATATCATCCATCAATTCCTTTGTTTCATCAGCATTCATACCCGCTGAAGGTTCATCAAGTAGAATAAGTTTTGGTTCCGCTATCATTGCCCTACATATTTCAACTCTTCTTCTATCTATGTGCGGTAGAGACCTAACAGGAACAAAAAGCTTTTCAATAAGATCTGGATTAAAGATGTTGAGTAAGTGGACTGCTCTTTCTGTATGTTTTTTTACCTCTTTTATCAGCTTCTTTCTGTTGAAAATTGCATCACTATATCCAGATTTTTGGACAGGATAGGTACCAATAAGTATGTTATCAAGAATTGTTAAATCAAGACACAATCTGCTTATCTGATATGTCCTTGAAATTCCCTTCCTTGTTATCTCGTATGGTTCCTTTCCTGTAAGATCTTCGCCCATAAAGTAGAATCTTCCTTTAGTTGGCTTATAGAAGCCTGTTATAACATTAAAGAAAGTGGTTTTTCCACTTCCATTTGGTCCAATCATACCCAGTATCTCATTCTCGTATATCTTTATATTTATGTTTTTGAGCGCATAGAGACCGCCAAACCGCATCTCTATATCTTCAGTATAGAAAATTACCTTTTTCTCCTCTGCCATTAGCTTCCTCCTTTTCGAGCAAACTTCAAAATGGAAGAATCATACTTTCTGGGACCAAATGGAAGAATACCTCTTGGTCTGAGTATTAGTGTAACTACAAGGAGAATTCCATAGAGGAATATTCTATACTCTGTTACAACTCTTAACTTTTCAGGGAACACGACGAGGAGTATCGCTGCAACTATCACACCTAATATATTATCCATACCCCCAATTATCACTATAGCTACAATAAGCAGTGATTGAGCAAACTGGAAGTTTGGAGGAGATATGAAACCAATCATATGAGCATAGATAGCTCCTGCCACCCCCATAAAGAAGTTTCCAAAAACAAACACTAAAAGTTTTCTAAGGTTTATATTTATTCCACAACCCTTTGCTGCAGGTTCATCATCTCTTATATACGCAGACGTTAAACCTATCCAAGAGTTAAATAATCTTGCAAAGATAAAGATTGTTATACCAAGAATAGCAAGTACAAGATAGTAATAGTTTGTATAAAAGTGTAAACTTCCTATCTCGGTAAGAAAATTATAACCAAAAATATTCACAGGAGGTATATTTTTTAATCCCTGAGGTCCACCAATTATCTCTATGTTGTCAGCTGCAAGAACAAGCATAAAACCGAAGGCAAGTGTAACAAGGGCAAGATAGTGGCCCTTTGTTCTGTAAATAGGTATAACAAGGAGAAGTCCTGCAAAAGCTGCTGCAAGACCTCCAAGGGGAATTGTGAGAAGAGCTGTCCAGCCAAGCTTTAGGGCAAGAAGCCCTGCTGTATATGCGCCAATTCCATAAAATGCTGCTGTTGCAAGGTTCATCATACCTGTTGAACCAAGCTGAAAATTTAGACCAAGGGCTATCATAATATAGATCCCAGTTTGAATAAGAATCAGCATCCAGTATGTGCTATGAGTAATTATGAGTGGACTTATAAAGGGATAGATAATGAGAAGGATAAATAGAACACCTATGGCAAAATTTTGATACCTTGAGAATAGTTCAATAAGAGCTCGGAATTTTTCTTTATAGATTTTTGAGAGGAAGTAGATAAGTATAGCAAGAAGGATAGCTGCAATAACTATCCATATGGACTCTATTTTTAAGAAGAATAGAAACAAGAAAAAGGCAACAATCTCAACCAATATTATCTTTATATAGTCTAAAAACTTACTTTCTTTCTTCATGATTACACCCTCTCGTAAGCTCTTTCACCTAAAATACCGGATGGTCTGAAGACAAGGAAGAGTATTACCACAGCAAAGGCTATAACTGTCATGAACTCAGAGCCCCTCGGAATAAGCGCTGCAGATAGAGATTCTACCATAGCAAAGAGAAATCCTCCAACAATAGCTCCATATATGTTACCCAGTCCTCCAATTACAGCAGCAGAGAAACCAACAATTCCAGCCATAGCACCCATATCAAATATTATTGAGTTATAGTACAAACCGTTCATGAACCCCGCAAGGGCTGCAAGGGCTGAACCAATGAAGAATGTAACATCTATAATTAAATTCTTGTTAACACCCATCATAGAAGCTGCCTCTGCATCCTGAGCGACAGCTCTTATCGTAAGACCCATCTTTGTTTTGTTTATGTAGAGTGCAAGTAGAATAACTACTATAATGCCAACAGCAAGAATCAGGAGATTATCATATCTTAATATAATTCCCTTAAATTCTATAGCCTCCTTCCCAGGAAATAACTTGACAAGAAGTTCTGGAAATCTCTTCGTTTCACTTCCTCTTGGATAAAAAAGTCTTACAGCCTCTCTTATTGCTATACCTAAACCAAGTGTAGCTACAAGACTCATAAGTGTTGGACCTTTAGAAACAGGCTTTACTACTATTCTTTCAAAGAACACACCTAACCCTCCCACTATAATCATTGATAGAATGATGACCAAGATAAGGAGAAATACATAGGTAGCACCAGAAGTATTAAGTAATCCAGTTACATTTATTAAAGTCAAGCTGACAAATGCTCCGAGCATAAAGATATCGCCATGGGCAAAATTTATGACATCAAGTACACCAAAGAAAAGAGAAAAGCCAACAGCAATAAGTGAATATTGAATTCCAAGCATTGCTCCATTAAATATAATCTGCAAAAATATAGATGTTGAACTCATGTCAGCTCTCCTTTTTGAAAAGCTATTGACTTGATATTAAAAGGGCTGGATTTCTCCAGCCCTTTTAATAAAATCATCCCAGCTATGGACCCTGATAAGGATTGACCCATTCTCTTCCTTCTCTATAGGCAAAACCTGGAAGTTCCCTTTCTCCTTTTGCATAAAGGGAATCTTCCCATGGTACCCACTGTCCATCCTGACTTACATAAGCAGTAACAAGTGGAACATCGTTCTGTCCATACTCATTAAAGTGGATCCTTCCAATAATATCCTCTGTGTCGGTTTTATCTATTTCTTCTACTAGCTTCTCTCTATCTGGTCCAACCTTCTCAACGGCTTTAATTATTATGTTCGCGGCGCAGTAAGCAAATGGCCCATAGGCTTCGTATGGCTCTTTAAATCCTGCCTCTTCGTATGCTTTTTTAAACTCCAATCCTCCTGGCATTTTCTCTATTGGTGCTCCATCAAGCATGCATATTGTACCTTCTGCATGCTCGCCCAAGCTTGTGTTAAAGTCATCACTCTTTATGCCAGATGTTCCAAGGAATTGAGCTTTTACTCCCAGTTTGTCCATCTGGCTCTTAATAAGGGCTCCTTCAGCAGTTAACCCGCCGAAATAAACTACCTCAGGTTTTAGAGCTTTTATTTTGGTAAGAATTGTGGTAAAGTCCTTCTGACCAATTGTTATCCCATCAATAGAAAGAGGCTCTATTCCTCTCTTTTTAAGAGCTTTAAGGAAGTATTTAAGATGTCCTCTTCCATAGTCTGTTGTATCATGGATGATGCAGAATTTCTTAAAGCCAAGTTCATCAACCATAAGATGAGCATTGAACTCATTCTGCTCAACCTGTGTTCCATTAACACGACTAACCTCTTTATAATCATTTCCATAGGTAATGTCTGGAAGAACTGCACCCCATACAATTGCAGGAAGCCCAAACTTATGATACACATCCACACAGCTTATGGCAACCATACTACAGTAATGTGTAGCAGCAGCTACTATCTCTGGGTCAGAGCAACACTTTGTTGCAACCTCAACTCCTTTTTGTGGAACACATTCATCATCGAAGGGCACAACTTCATAGATATACTTATTCTTCCCAGAATTATTCTGTTGCATCACCGCTAGTTTAAAAGAATTTAACCCGCCAATGCCCATCTTTGAATACTTTCCCGTAAGTGGTCCAATGAAACCAATTTTAACAACTTTCTTTTCTTCCTCTTTTGGTTTACATCCATAGTTGAAAACCAAAAGAGGTGAGAACACCAGTAGGATAATAATACCCAAACCCACTAGTCTTAAGGGTCCCTTCATTTCAATTCACCTCCTAATTTTGATACTCGTCCCTCTTTCACTTTTTAGTATTATAGTATATTGTCATTTACAATTATACAACAATTATAGTATATTGTCAATTTATTGTAGGCTCTATGTCAATTTCATATACCTACATCCCTTAATCCAAAACTTATCCTTTTTATTAGTTTTGATAGAGTATTGTTATCTTTATGTTTCATATACTTAAACATGTATCTTAATCTCTCCTTAACCTCATAGAATTCTTTTAGGGAAGGATAAAGATTAAAGTAATAATCTATCTTATCCTTCTCTTTATCTGTCAGTTTCTCCTTTCCTTTCAGGAATAGAATCTTGGGTATCTTTATCCTTTTTCCCTTATTCCTCTTCTAAATGATTCCCTCATATCTATGGATACCTCTTCTATCCTCTTCTT
>JAGGZI010000011.1 GCA_021162085.1 Candidatus Aenigmatarchaeota archaeon | reverse complement strand
TCTTTTTCTTCCTTTCCAATAATACTTTTCTTTACTATTTTTAAATCTTTAAAATTATTTAAAAAATTATCATTCCAGAGGGATTTTACTTCTGATATAATTAAATACCCCCCTCTTTTTAAAACTCTTTTCATTTCTCCGCGATTTTTAAGAAGATGTAAAGTATCAACACAAAATACGAAGTCAAAACTATTTGTTTTAAAAGCTAGAAAATCTCCAGAACATAAAACATGAGGTTTATAGCGAATGTCTATGCCAATATATTTTATTTCAGAGTAATTTTTTATCAAAAAATCTTTCAACCAAACCGGACCACAACCAACATCCAAGACCAAGCCACATATATCTGGTAAAAATTTTTTCATATCTTCGTATTTCTGAATCTGTTTTTCTTTCATCCATTCCGGATAAATTTCTGAAGTGAACATAATATCTTTCTTTTAAAAATTATTTCTTTGGGGCGTAAAGAGATCTTTCTTTTAAAAGAAAGGGTTTTTATTGGTGCGGTTGCCGGGATTTTTAGAAAATCGTAGATTTTCAAGTTCTTTCCTATTGTCCTTTCTTTTGAAGAAAGGCAATTTTTGAACCCGGGTCGCCACCGTGGCAGGGTGGTGTCCTACCAGCTAGACTACAACCGCATTTTAATATTATTTAACATCTTTTTGATTTAAATCCTTTTTTGTCAAATAGTCCATAATTATTTTATAGTGGTCGAATGCAAGATCATTTTTTCTATTCATTATATCTTCAATCTTATAAAATTTGACATCTGCTGCATCTGATGACGCTTTCGTTTTTCCAGATTTTATTTCTCCAACAAAGACTATGGAAACAACGTGGCCACGAGGATCTCTCTTTGGGTCAGAATATACGTTAAACAATTTTTTTATTTCTATGTTCAAACCAGTTTCCTCTTTCACTTCCCTCTTTGCTGCATCTTCTACAGTTTCTCCATACTCTACATGCCCGCCAGGCAGGGCAAGCTTACCATGGAAAGTTTTGCTACCACGTTTTATGAGGAGTATCTCACCATCTTTTTCAATTATGACATCTACAGCAAGGTTAGGTTTTCTCTTCATCAAAAATAAAAATAAAAAGGAAGAAATAAATTCTTTTCCTCATTTTTTCTTTTTGATACTCTTCTTCTTTGTTGATGGCGCCGAGGGCAGGAGATTTCCAGCACTTTTCACAGATTGGACCGAAGTTTTCTTTCCTACAGTCCTTTCTTTTGTGAAAAGAAAGGCTGTTTCGAACCTGCGTGCGCAACTACCAAGTGTAGACTTAGTCTGCGTCTTTGTGTAGCGCAGTCGGTCTCGAGCCGACCGGATTAAACCGCTCTCCCACCTCGGCATATATAGTTATAAAAGTTTTATAATCTTATAAATTACTATGCAGATAAAACTTAAATTCTCTAACGGAAAATCAAAAGTTTTTCATGTAAAGAAAGATTCAACAATAGAGGATTTGCTGAAAGAGATAGGAGTTAACATAGAAACAGTCATAGTTAAGATGAATGGAAAGATAGTCCCCGAGGTCGAAAAACTTGAAGACAACTGCACTTTAGAGTTGATAGAATTTGTATCAAGTGGTTGAAATGGATATAGAAAAAGTTAAAGAGATAGCAAGGAAGTATTACGATAGCAATGATCCAATGCACGGTTGGGACCACATCATAAGGGTTTACAATCTCTGCATGAATATAGGAAAAAAGGAGGGTGCGGATTTAGAAGTTTTAGGATTGGCGGCACTTCTCCATGACATAGGAATAAGTAGGGGAAGAGATAATCATGAGAAAACAGGAGCCGTGATGGCGGAAGAGATACTCAAGGATTATAAAGATGAGGAGAGAAAGAAGAATGTAATTCATTGTATAGAGTCTCATAGATTCAGCAAAGGAATAAAACCAAGGACACTTGAGGCCGAAATTCTTCAGGATGCAGACAGACTTGATGCCATAGGAGCAATAGGGATTGTGAGGGCAATGGTTCATTCAGGCTACTTCAGGAGACCAATTTACATTCCAGATAAGAAGATATCTATGAATTACAATGGAAAGAGTGAGACAGCAATAGATCATTTTTATGAGAAGCTCTTGAAGATAAAGGATAGTTTGAATACAAGAACAGCCAGGGAAATTGCAGAACACAGACACAAGTTCATGGAGATTTTTCTAAGAGAATTTTTTGACGAATGGGATGGTAAGAAATGATAACGTGCTACAAATGTGGAAACCGAGCTGTAATTTACAGGAAGTACGAAGGAAGAGCATGGTGCAAGAAGCACTTCTCCGAGCAATTGGAGTCAAAGGTCAAAAAGACCATAAGAGATGAGAAGCTTATAGAAAAGAACGATAAAATATGTGTGGCGCTCTCTGGTGGAAAGGACTCTTCCCTGACTCTCTACCTTCTCCATAAGTTTTTTGGTAAAAGACCGGATATAGAAATATTTGCATTGACAGTTGACGAGGGAATAAGTGGATACAGGAAAGAAAGTATTAAAATTGCAGAAAAACTATGCAAGAAACTTGGAGTTGAACATCACGTAGTTTCATTCAAGGAAGAGTTTGGAAAAACACTTGATGAAATCGTAGAGAAGAAGAAGGCAAGAGCATGTACTTATTGTGGTGTTTTGAGGAGGTACCTCTTGAACAAGAAGAGTAGGGAATTTGGGGCAACAAAGCTGGCTGTCGGTCATAACCTTGATGATGAGATACAGAGCATTTTCATAAATTATTTGAAGGGCGATATAAACAGATTGATAAGGCTTGGTGCCAAGCCAGCAATAATAAGTAAAAAGGAATTCGTTGTTAGAATAAAACCATTAAGAAACATTCCAGAAAAGGAAACAACTCTTTATTGCCTTCTCAATGGCATACAAGTTCATCGATCCGTCTGTCCTTACTCTCATGATAGTGTGAGATTTGACGTGAGGAATTTCTTAAATCAAATGGAGGAAAAATATCCAGGAACGAAATACAACGTTATAAAATTCTATGACACTCTAAAACCTGCACTTGTAAAGCACTTCAAGGACAAGGGAGGAAAAGTTAGGATATGCCCGAGATGTGGAGAACCAACGTCAAGGGATATATGTAAGACATGTGAACTGCTGGACAGCATAAAGGACTGATTATTTTTTCAACAATTTAAACTCGTATTTCATTGGGGCAAAGAACTTCTCATCTCCATGATAATTGCACACGTCACACTTGAAGCCGACAACAATTTTTTTACCGAGAAGGTTTTTGGCATAGACAGGCGTCAGCTTATTACCACACACGGGACATTTTTTTGGTTTACTTTTCTTGCTCTTTTTGGTTCTGACCGTTATATCTATGTTGCCTATTTGAAGTGCAATTCTCCTTACCCTGTTTGGAGTTATCGTGAATCTCTTGTTCAATTTTTTTAATTCCTTTTTAACTATATCTGCAAGCTCTTCCTGGCTGTGAACAATTCCACGGGTCCTTAAAGTTTGATATATTATTCTCTTAACAAGTTCAGCATCAGGTATCTTTATTCTCATAGAACCATATAATAATAGGGATTATTCATTAAAAAGTTTTCTTGGTTTTAAGAATCTTATTAAGCATTTCTGGTATGTCTAACTTCTTTTCTTCCTCGAGTACTTCATCAAGTCTGCCTTTTGTTCTTGGAGATCTAGGAACGGCACTGCAACCACTACTAGGCAAGATTGATGATTCATAAGTACCGATTTTTCTCGATATGTCTACAATCTCTTCCTTATCAAATCCTATAAGTGGTCGTAAAACTAGTATGTTAATCGCCTGGTCTAACACATTTATGTTGTCCAATGTCTGGGATGCCACCTGGCCAAGACTCTCTCCGGTAACAATTGCCTTTGCTCCCCACTCTTCGCCAATTTTTTCGGCAACTCTGTACATCATTCTTTTGCACAACAGGCAAGTTAGATTTTCTTTACATTTATCAACTATTTCTGTTATGAATTTTCCATGTTTAACCGTAATTAGTTTCATTTTGTGCCCAATTGACCATTCGTTTAATTTTTTCAAAACTTCTTTTGCTCTCTTGAGATTTATGGAGTCTGTATAGGGTGATGTGTCAATATACAGGGGTATTAATGTGCAACCTCTTTTCATGAGCATCCAACCAGCAACTGCGGAATCTATACCACCGGAAAATAATAGAACAACCTTTCCTTGTGTACCAAGAGGTAGACCACCAGGGCACTTTATCCTCTCATTGAAGAAGTAAGCTTTATTTTGTCTGACTTCTACGTAAATCGTTTTATCAGGATTTGTTAAATTAACCTTTGCTCCAATCTTCTTAACTATCTCTGTGCCAAGTCTCCTTTCTATCATCTGACTTGTAAAGGCATTGTTTCCGGTTCTTTTTGCTCTAACTGCAAAAGTATCTTCCTTTTTTATGAAGTTTCTGGCAAATTTCTCTCCAAAACGGACCAGTTTTTCCATATCAGCCTTTATTACGAACTCTTTTATTGGTGATATTGTTGTCAGACCAAAGACTTTTTTAAGAATGTTGATTGATTTTTCCACATTGCTGGTCTTTATGTAAAGTCTGCCGGGTTCTCTTGTTATTTTAAATTCGATACCTCGTGATTTTAATCCCTTCGTTATGTTGGATATTAACTTATCTTCAAAAAATTTTCTCGTGTAGTCCTTTTTAAGTGTTACCTCTCCATATCTACACAAAATCTTGCTGAATTTCATAAGTAATAAAAGTAAATCGAAACATTTAAATATGTCACATACTTAAATATGCTTAAAGGTATTTACATGTCAAAACATCATCACAAACCAAAAGAAGTGGAGAAGTCAGAGAAGACTGAAGAAAAGGAGGCTAAGAGAGTTGAGAGAAGAAAACATAAGAATATTTGGAAAGCTTCTTTCATAGGCTCTTCTATAATTGTAATCTTACTTCTTGTTGTAATTCTAAGTGGATTAGGATGTCATGGTGTTTCGGGCAAGATAACTGCCGATGTCGCAGGCGAGAAGGCACTTAATTTCATAAAGGATAACAATCTTATAAGGCCCGGCACGCAGATCTCTGTGAAAGATGTATCTGAGGAAGATGGTCTATACAAGGTTACATTTGAGATATCGTTAGGCTCGCAAACTCAGGATGTAGAATCCTATGTCACCCAGGATGGAAAGTTCTTATTCCCAAGTGGAATAAACATGGTTGAATTTGAAGAAGAAAAAAATGCACAGCCAGAAACAACAACAACTACAGTATCTCAAAATATTCAAAAATCAGATAAGCCCATTGCACAGGCATTTGTCATGTCTCATTGTCCTTATGGATTACAATTTTTGAAGGCATACATACCAGTTATGGAACTTTTAGGAGATAAGGCAGACATTGAGGTTGATTTTGTTAATTACATAATGCATGGAGAAGATGAGATGAAGGATAACACGAGAATATATTGTGTTCAAAAGGAGGCAAGGGATAAACTACCTGCCTATTTGAGATGCTATGTTGAAAAGCATGATTATGAAGAATGTCTGAAGGAGGCAAAGATTGATAAGGCAACAATTGATACATGCATACAGAATGCAGACAAGGAGTTTAACATAACTGGAATATTCTCAAGCAGTTCAAGCAGATTCCCACCATACCTGGTTGATGATGCCTTGAACAAACAATATGGTGTTAGAGGTTCGCCAACGTTTGTACTGAATGGAAAAACTATTTCAGTTGCAAGGTCACCAGAGGCAATAAAGGAAGCAATATGTTCAGCTTTCAACAATCCGCCAGATGAATGCCAGCAAACATTAAGCTCGACTGCAGAGTCTCCAGGATTTGGTCCAGTTGGTTCTGGTAGCGGTGCATCCAGTGGTGGTGGATGTGCAAGCTAATTTCAATATATTATTTTAAAATCCTTTTAATTCTCCATTGATTTTTTCTTCTTTAATATTCATTTTTTCAACTCTTGCTGAATCTATATTTAAGATTTTTAGTATGTCAGAAAAATCGTGAAGAACGTAATCCGCATTCATTTCTCTCGGAGGTTTCCTGTACGTTAGTCCATATAATGCCAATGCAGTTTTCATTCCCACTGCTTTAGCGCCTTCTATATCCTTTTTGGGATTCTCACCAACAAACAATATTTCATATGGCCTTAACTTCAACTCCTTAGATGCATTAAGGAATGGAACTTTTGATGGCTTCTCTTCACCTTCTTCCTTTAGTGCAACAACGACCTGAAAGAAATCAACTATTTTTAGTTCGACAAGTCTTAACCATGCTTGAAGTCTTGGGGCGTCCGAGACTATACCAAGCTTAAAATCATTTTCCCTAAGCCTTTTTAGGGTTGGTATGACATGCGGGAATGTGGTTAGCATAGAATTTTTGACCCTCCTGTATGCGACTATTCCTTCGGCAAGTATCCTGTAGTCAATTTTTCCAGTTGTTTCCATTAAGAATTCCTGAAAAATTTTTTGATATTCTATTCCGTATCTTTCATATATGTCATATAAGATCTTTAATGCCTCTGTTTTTTTCAACGGGAGACCTGCCTTTATCATTGCAGAAATAGATTCTTCACAACTTTTTTTCTTTATCTTTAAGAAATCTATCAACGTGTTATCCAGGTCAAATAAAATTCCCTTTATCATAAGAATTATTAGAATATTTTAGAATTAAAAACTTATTCAATGAGAACGGCGTTAACAGTTCCATGTTGGGATGGTCTTGAGGTAACTACCGCCCTTCCTTTTTCAGTTTCTATTATGGCTCCCTTCGTAATTATGTTTCTTCTAACGAAATGAGAATCAGCCGGGTTTCCAACTACGCTCTTTATCTCAACTGTTATGTACTTATTGGTTTTTTTATCTATCACATTGGCTTTCTTAGTCGAGAGGATTCTAATCTTCTTGTTTCCTCCTCTTGTTTTTATTACTTTCTTCTTTTCTTCGCCAATTCTCACATATAGTTTTTCTCTTCCCATTTGATGCTTCTTCTTTTTTCTGTGCTTTCGATAAATGGCACCAGTCTTAGTTCTCTTGCTTTTACCCTGAGTAATCATACAATCACCAATTTCTTAAATATTATAATCAATTATTTAAATATCTAACTATTTATTTCAAATCAAAAAACTTTAAATATATTAATTGTTAAAAGAAGTGTAT
>JAGGZI010000044.1 GCA_021162085.1 Candidatus Aenigmatarchaeota archaeon | reverse complement strand
GCCCTATACAAGGATATCCCAAAGAAGACCAAGAAAGTCGTACGTTAAAGGCGTGCCTGGTTCAAAGATAGCCAGGTTTGAAACTGGGAATCCAAGAGGAAACTTTCCGGTAGTCTTTGCTCTGATATCTCAGGATGACGTCCAGATAAGGCACAACGCACTTGAGGCGGCGAGAACCAATGCAAACAAGTATCTTGTCAAGAACATAGGTAGGGATGAGTATCTGCTGAAGATATTGGTTTATCCTCATCAGGTTATGAGGGAGAATCCCATGGCAACTGGTGCTGGTGCGGACAGGCTTCAGGAGGGTATGAGAAGGTCATTTGGAAAGCCAATAGGATTTGCTGCCCAGGTAAATAAGAATCAAAGGGTTATACTTCTCAAAGTTCCTGAAGGAAAGGAGGATGTGGCAAAAGAAGCCCTCAGAAGGGCTAAGTACAAGTTGCCATGTCGCTCAAAGATAGAACAGGTTCTAAAAAATAATTAAATATAAAGTTAAACAATTCTTTCTTTATATGAAAATGACTTATGTGTTGATAATAATCTGTATTGCGGTTTTTATTTTTATAGCTGCTCACTCACCATACGAGCAATCAAGACTACTTGACAGGTTTGGATTTTCAGGAGATAATTTCTTTTCAGGAAATTACTGGTGTATTGTAACCTCTATATTTGTTCATGGTAGTGTAGCTCATCTTGTGCTGAACATGATCGCATTCTTCTTCTTCGGGAGGGCGCTGGAGAGAGAAATATCCCAGGTGGAATTCTTAATCATATTCCTCCTTGGGGGAATTGTCGGTAATCTTGTATCGCTCTTATTTTATCCCACGGACGAACTTTTAATAGGGGCGTCAGGAGCAATATTTGCAATAATGGGCACGGTGATGATAATCAAACCGTTTGAGTTCATATTCTATCCATATTTGATTCCAGTCCCACTTGCCCTTGTGGGGGCCCTTTACGCGGCATATACTATAATAGCATTTTTATTTGGTGGGGATTCAAACATAGCTTACAGCGCTCACCTTGGTGGTCTGGCAGTTGGAATAATATTCGGGATGAGAAAGGGAGGAATGAGAGGCTTGATGATAGTTGGGATTTTATTTATAATTTTATTCATGACTCCGATATTATGGAAGATTCTTGGAGCCCTTGATTATTCGAGAATACTGGGGACCTTGTTCGTGAGATGATTTTATGCTTAGAGATTTGGTCCAAAAGATAAAAGAAAGAAATCCTAAGAGAGTTTTCATACAGTTGCCAGAAGGATTGATAACAAGGGCTCAGGAAATTGAAAAACTTCTGGATGATGAAGGAATAGAATCTTTTGTTTCTCTGGAGCCCTGCTACGGTGCATGCGACCTAAGGGATTGTGAGGCAGAAAGACTCGGTTGTGACCTTTTGGTCCATGTTGGGCATTCTGACTTTGGATTGAAGTCAAGGATTCCCGTTTTATACTATGAGTGGAGGATTGAATTCGACCCTGTGCCAATTTTAGAGAAGAGTATGGATAAGTTAGGCTCCTTCAAGAACATAGGACTGGTAGCTTCGGTTAATTATCTGGATTCCATTGAAGCTGTAAAGGAGTACCTTGAGGATAATGGAAAGAATTGCTTTGTGGGGAAGGGAGAGAGGGCAAGGTATCCCGGACAAGTTCTTGGGTGTGATCCATCTGCGGGACTTAGTGTAGAGAAAGATGTAGAATGTTTTATTTTCATTGGTTCTGGAGTTTTTCATCCGCTTGGTCTTGCCCTGAAAACAAACAAACCAGTATTCTCAATAGATGTGGAGAGAATGGGCTTGTTTGAAGTTGAAAAGGATACGTTTGTAAGGCAGAGTATTGTTGCCACAGAGAGGGCAAGAGATGCTACAAAGTTTGGAATATTGGTATCAACAAAGCCAGGGCAGATGCAGACAGAGCTGGCGCTGTCCATAAAGAAAAAACTTGAATCTAAAGGAAAGGAAGCGTATATATTCACGATGGACAATATCTCACCAGATAAACTCATGGGACTGGATGTGGACTGTTATGTTAATTGCGCCTGCCCAAGGATAGCCATAGAGAATAGAGCTCAATTTAAAAAGTCAATATTAAATCCCGACGAACTGATAGAAATATTATAAATTTATACATATAACTTATTACTAAGATGAAAGTGAAACATTTTTAAATATGATTTACCCTCTTTAAAATAATAACACGAAAGCTTTTTATTTTTAAACTTCAAATAGTAATAATATCATTTTTTTATTGGTGATGTTATGGATATTAATACGATAATTGAGTTATTGTCACAAATAGTTGAAGACAGAACGGTGCCAAGGAACATAAGGTCTTCATGCGAGGAATGCGTCAATGACCTTAAGAATGAGGAGGAGGAATTAGTTATCAGAATAAATTCCTGTATATCAACTTTGGATGAAGTCTCGAATGACCCAAACATTCCATCCTACACGAGGACGCAGATATGGAACATAGTGTCCATGCTTGAGGCCCTGCAGCATTCCCAGTAAGAAATAATTTTAAATAGTTATCTTTACTTTTATAAAGAGATATGAAAAATTAAAGAGGTGGTTTGATGCCATTAAAAAGAAAGCTTTTGGGCGGAAGAGAAGATATAAACGAAGATGATTTCTTGGAGATAACTCATGAGGATATGCCAAACATAGATGCAATATCGATAAAGGTTGCCAAGATAAATGATTACGGGGACGTGGACTACGTTCAAAAGGCAGTCAGAGATGGAAACATAGTCTTTGTAAAAATAAAGGCACTCAAGGAAAAGGACATGTCAGAATTAAAGAGGGCAATAGAGAGGCTGAGGAAGACTGTAACAGCAATAAACGGGGACATTGCAGGAATAGATGAGAACTTCATCGTGGTTACTCCAAGTTTTGCAAGAGTGGACAGGAGCAACATAGAAAGTTTCTGATTTAATTGAATAAAACCAAAATTCAAGGGGAGAGAAGAATTTTCTATTTTAATCTTATTATTTCTAAATTTCTTGGAACCACGGTTTCGTACTTGAATAGTTTGTGTAAAGACCTTGCAAGGTCAATGGACTTGCTTTCTTCCCCATGATTTAATATGATTTTCTTTGGCTTGTCCGCAAGTTTATAAACGTAGTTAATCAATTGATTTCTATCCGAATGACCACTTAAGCCTTCAACAGTTTCTACATTTAGTTTTATCTGGAGAACATTTCTTCTGCCCTTCTCATCTGCCACAGGCATTTCTGTCCATCCCTTTTGAATCTTTCTACCGAATGTTCCCTCTGCCTGATAACCAACAAATATTAAGGTATTTCTTGGGTCTTCCGCAAAAGATTTAAGATATTCTATTGCAGGGCCACCGATGAGCATACCAGATGTTGCTATGACGACGTATGGTTTCGTGCTCTGCAGTATTTCTCTCCTTTCTTCTGCCGAACCAACTCTTTTGAATATGGGCTTTAAAAATGGATTTTCTCCCTTGTGGAATATCTTATGTTGGATGTTTTTGTTTAGATATTCAGGATATGTTGTATGAATTGCCGTGGCATCCCATAACATTCCTTCAAGATAAACAGGATAATTGAAATCTGGAATGTCTGCAAGTATGCACATAACCTCTTGTGCTCTTCCAACGGCAAAGGATGGTATGAGAACTTTACCGCCATTTTTGAGGGTTCTCATTACAGTTTCCACAAGTTTTTTCTCAGCTTCCTCTCTTGGCGGTTGAATATCATCACTTCCACCGTATGTGCTTTCCATAATCAACGTTTCCACTCTCTGGAATTGAGTGAAGGTTGGATTGAACAATCTTGATTTTCCAAACTTGAAGTCTCCTGTGTAAACTATGTTATGCAGTCCTTCTCCAAGGTGTATATGTACCAAACTACTCCCAAGTATATGACCTGCATTTTGGAAGGTTATTCTCATGTCAGGTGTTATATCACTCACTTCATCAAAGTTCAGCACTACAGAGTGTTTAACTGCATTTTCTATGTCTTTCTTAGAGTACGGAACCTTTCTGCCTTCTCTCTGTGCAACATCTATGTAATCAAGGCAGAGCAGTACAAATAGATCACGGGTTGGTGGTGTGCAATAAACAGGTCCATCGTATCCATATGCGTAAAGATATGGGATGAATCCACTGTGGTCTAAGTGAGCATGAGATAACACAACACCATCAAGCTTCTTTATGTCGAACTCAGGTGCATCAAGGTATGGGAATTCGTCACCACTTGGCTTAACACCACAGTCCAATAAGATATTACTCCCCGGTGTTTGAAGGAGTAATGTGGATCTGCCAACTTCTCTTGCAGAACCAAGAAACCCAACTCTTATCCAGTCTATATCTTTTTTCTCGGCAGAGTGTATTTTTTCTCCCAGTTTGTTTAAGAATTTCTTTCTGTATTCTGATTCGTTGAATATAACCTTCCTTATTGTTTGAACAACTTCAGATGGTATTGCAGGAGCTCTCTTAACCACCGGGAACCAGACAGTTTCCTTCTTTATTTTCTTCAGGGTTTCCCCTCCCTTTCCTATCACAAGGCCTGGTTTTTGCGCTTCTATTGTGAGTCTCCCAAATGCAGGTTCAAATGTTATTTCATCAATTCCGGCTTCCTTCGGAACTATCTCCTTTATCTTTTCTTTTGCAGTTTCCATGTCAGTTGTTATTGAGATGTCTGGTCTCACTACGATTCTCTTCTTAAGTTTTGATACAAGTTCCTTGACACTTGAGCCATTTTTTATGAAGAAGTCTTTGTTTTTTACATACACCACTATTTCAGAGCCTTCAAAGCATATCTCAGATATATCGGCACTGCTGGGTAATCCATTCTTTACTTCTTCTTTTATTTTCATTTAAATCACGTTTAAAATTAGCCAAAATCAAATGTGCTGATATCATTCAAAGTTCTTTATTTCTTCTTCAGTTAGTTCTCTGTATCCTTTCTCGTCTATGACTGCTATGGCGACACCCTCGCCAGATGCTATGTCTCTTTTCATTGCTGCCTTTATTGCCCTCACCACGAGTTTTATCGCATCTTCCCTTTTCATTTTTTCCTTGTAGCCATCTTCCAATACTCCGTAAGCCATTGGAGAGCCACTGCCTGTTGAATAATACTTATCGTTTTCTACTATTCCACCATATGGGTCAAGTGAAAATACCTGCGGTCCTCTATCGTCATACCCTCCTACAACGAACAGCCCCATAAATGGGAAGTATTTATTTCCCTGTAAAATATTTGCAAGCAAGGTCGTTAAGCCCCTCACAGTTATTTCCTTTCCTTTCTGGAATTTATAGATGTTTGCTTCTGCTTTCATATATCTTACAATTGTCTGTATGTCACCTACACCGCCAGCTGTTGTTATTCCTATTCTTCTGTCTATTGGATATATCTTCCTTGCCTTCTTGCTATCAATGAGATATCCCATTGTAGCCTTTTTTTCTGATCCTAAAACCACTCCGCCATTGCCACTCTTATATACGAGTCCCACGGTGGTTGTTCCAGTTTTTTTGATGTCCTTTTCCAACTTATACACCTCAAAAATTAAAGAATTTGAAGTCCAATTAACTTATCATAATAAAACTTTTAGATATTTAAAACTTTCTATTGCTTTTAAATATGCTCATAACTTTATCTGTGGCAGGCAGTGACCCCTCGTGTATTCTTCAGGATTTTTCACATGTTCCTTTATTATTTCTTCGGGTACATTGCATATCGATTTGCTCTTGTATGGACAATTCACGCCAACTATGTTGCCGTTATCATCGTAGAACAATTTTACATCTACCTCTTCTCCACCAATCCTCTGTCCAGTTCCTCTCCCACCTTCATTTTTGATTGGATAAATTATTGGATGACATTTTATCGTTCTTTCTCTCATAAAATCGCCCTATACTATTATTATTTGGTGATAAACTTAAATACTTTAAAAATGTTATTTGGTTTATGCCAATGAAAAACAGCATGTATTATTTCTGTAAGAAATGTGGAAAGTATCATTTCAATCCCGACTATCCAGGAGAGGCAAAACCAGGTAGTGTATTCTATGACCATTTTGATTTAAGGAACGTACCAACAGAGAAGAAAGATAGAGAGGAGATTGAGTGGAGAATATACAAAAGGCACGGAGAAGACTACAGAGGAAAAGAACTACAAATGGAGTTAGACGCCATGAAGTTGGAGAAGAATGGTTTTGAAGTTGCAGGTATGAAAACTGATGACGATAGGATACTTCTATTATTCAGGCCAGCAGTACGGGAATGATGCGGGAAATACACACATTAAAGGTGAAGTGATTAAACTAAGTTCTTTTCAAAATATTCCTTTAAGAACCTTCTTAAATCCTCGTATCTTCTTATGACCCTGTTTATGTCGTCGCCACTGAATATCTCAACATCCTCATGAATTTCCTCTGCTAAATTTTTTGGTACGCCGCTTTCTCTTAACTCGTCATATTTTTTGGCAAGAAAATCTCTGATAACATCAACAGCGCTTGTATACTTCCTCCTGTGTTCAACAACCCATTTTTTATCCTCTACAAGGAAGTTGTTTCCATCGTAACGGCTGAGGAATCCCTTACTCCCCTCTTCATCAAATATGGATGGACCAAACCTCTTCCTTACATTTGGGAGTGTATCAACTAAAAGTTCCATAATGATAACACATCTCTTTTCATCGCTCCAGACATCGCTTCTTATAGTTTTGAATTCTTCGTCCCCAAGAATATCAACCAACCTTTTGCGCAACTTTCTCAACTGAGGCCACAGAACATCCTGATGAACCACGGGGGCCCTGAATTTCACGAATATGAAATTGGTTTTTCTGTCTTTCACGTACTTTTTTATCTCTTCAATGTCCGGGGCGCTTTCTTTGGGTTTGAAGAAAAAATCTACACTTGGTTTTTCAAGAAATTCTTTTGATTTTTTAATGAATAAGAGAAAGTTCTCCGGAGATAACACAGAAGCTACATTTCTATTCTTGTCCACAGGATCTATGACTACAAGGGGATCGTTGGGAAACTTCTTTCTTATCTGCTTTTTGCTCTTGTAATGTTTCTCTATGTCTATTATCATTCCAGGATACCAGTTTGGAACATTCTTAAGTAGGTTTTCAAATGTGCCATATTCTATTATGAGGAGTTCACAGAGATATCCGGAGAATCCCTGAGTCTTTAAGTCGGACCCGTAAACCCCTATACCGGTAGTGAACTGTTTGAGAAGCCTAACGTCATTGGTTAAGTTTTTGTTCAGCTTCTCATTGACGTATCTCACGTGATATGGTGTTCTATCAACGGCACTTTTTATCTTACTTGGATCTTTCACATCATAAGCGGGAACTATTTCAACTTTGTGTCCTGCAACAAATCCTCTGACGTATGGATGTTCTGCGTAGGCAATTTCAATTTCACCGAAGAGATTTTTAATAATCTCCTTGCCCACGAGAAGTCCATATTTTGTTAGATTTTCTCTGCTCACATTTGGTCTAAATAGAAGGAACAAGTCTATGTCCTTATTGCCTGCAAGCCACGTGTCTTTGGCTATGCTGCCGCAGAACATTGGTTTTATTGAGAATCTCCCTTTGGTTACCTTTTCAAAACTTTCAAGAATTTTATTACACATGTTCTCTGTCATTCTTCTTTCTTCTGTGCTCGGAACTATTTTTTTAAGAACTTGATTTAAGACGTGATGAATTTCTTGGTTCATGAATAAGTTTCTGTTCATTTTTATATAAGTAATTTATACATGCTAATTTTAAATAACAAAAATCTATATAAGATTATGAGAAACTCCAAGGGGGTATCACCACTTATAGCATCCATAATTTTAATAGGTTTTGTCATTGCCGTTGCAGCCATAACTTCTCCATGGTTCAAGAGTATAACCAAATCAAAGATGTATGAAGTTGAGGAATCATCGAAGGGTCAGATTGATTGTGTTTTCTCTTCAATAGACTTTGATTCCTCAGACATATCCTATAACCTTTCTGGAACAACGGACTGGGTCAACATAACACTGGATAACACGGGAACGGTTCCACTCTATGATTTCGAGGTCAGTCTTACGGTTAACGGAGTTACAAAGGTATATTCACCAACTTCGTATTCCCAAAAGACTTCCTCAGACCCCCTTGAGGCAGGTGGAAGGATTATACTAATAACGAATATAACAGATGGCCTATCCGGGACGTTACAGAAGGTAAGAGTTGTTGCAAAGAATTGTCCAAATGAAGCCCAAAAAGAAGTTACTTTATGATTTTTTATTCTTGGTTTTTTCTTCCTTCATTTTTTCAACTATTCCTGATAAGGCTCTAACATTTTCAGTTAGTTTTGGTAGTAATTCTCTAAATGCCTTTTCAACTGAACCCACTCTGCTCTCTATGCTCTCTATGTGGGAAGTACTCTCGGATATCATATCCTTCAATTCTTTCTTCTTTTGCTCTTCTCTTTCTTCCATCTTGTTTATCTTATCTTCAAGGAATTGTATCCTATCCTGAAGTTGTACAAAACCTTTTTCTATTTCATTGAGTTCTCCCTCTACATCTTTCCACTTTTCATCTATTATTTCCTGTACCAACTCTTCAAGTCCTATCTCCTCCTCTTCGCTCATCTCTATTACATTGTTGTCAAGAGGTTGAGATGGTTGAGGTGCTATAAACTGTGGTGAATCTCTTGGTTGTTCCGGTGGTGTTTCCGTTTCAAAGGAATGAATTGGGGGTGTAGAATCAGCAAGCGAAGGGGAGTTGGACGTTGCTCCAGTAACCTTGAATTTTATCGCCCTGTTGAGGGCTTTTGCTATTTCTTCGTTCGGATAACCTTCCTCCCTCATGATTCTTATGATTTCTTTTTCGCTCTTACCTTCAGAACTAAGTTTTTCCACTCTAGAAACAGCAGGTTCTTTTTTCACTTCTTCCTTCTTGACAAGGCCAGGAATCGATATCATTTACTCTCCTTTATCATTCTTTCTACTTCATTGCGCGTTACAAAATTCATTTTAATGGGATCCATAAGTTTTATAAAATTTTCAATCTCCTCAAGCTCAAGTTTAGTTGCAGTTTTCTCAAGGGATTTCTTTATTTTTTCATTCTCATTTTCTATTTTCATTAACCTTATATTTAAATCTTTTACACTTTTCTCTATTTCATCAAATCTTGTTTTTATTTCGCTTTGTCTTTTTATCAATCGCATTTCCATAGAGTCTATTTTGGTCTCTAACGTTCTGTTGAATTCCTCAAGATCCCTTATTCTTCTGGTGCTCTCGTTCAGCCTTTTGATTAATTCATCCGTGAGTTGTGCATCCGAAGAGCCTCTAAAAACAGCCATGTTATTAAATTATTTTTCATTTAATAAATATTTTTAAAGGAATGTGACCGAATTTCAATGTTTAAATCTTTTTTGGTTTATATTATGATTATGGAATTTCGGGATGATGCTTGGGAAGATTTAAGACTGTTGTCAAAGGAAAGGACAGTTGAAAAGAGATATATTAAGATGATAAAGGCAAACAATAGACTCCTGAGATCCGAGAGAAGAAAAGGAAAGAAAATGGACGGAAAGCCCTTTTACACTCTTTCTGGCGTACTCGCCGCAATTGGTGGTGGGATAACATACTTGTTGACAAAGGACCCTGTGGATGGCGCAATGGGAGCTTATTTAGGGATAATACCAATGCTTAAAGAGAATGTTGTTGATGAGTTGTCGTACAGATTCAACAAATGGTTTGCAGATTTGAGGTCAGATATATATCATTTTGATGAGCCATTGGAAATCACTCATCCAATTATGCACTGGATTCATAGCTTATTTAAAGAAGAGAGCATCCCCATGAATACAAACATGATAATGGGATATGAAGAAAACTTAATTCAGTAAACATATATAAAAAAAGCCTATGGGACCAAGGCATTCGGAACGAGTCCTATCGTCCTGTTTCCATATTATTAGGGTGTTTCTATCCGAAGATTTCCACACCTTACAACATAAGACCGAAGTCTCATGTTGTTAATATGGAGAGTACAAGACGACTGCCTTGACACACCCCATAGGTATTAATTATATAACATTTAAAATATTTATTTCTTTTGGTGTCACCAATAAGTGAGTGTTCCACAGGAAATAAGCTAAAATTCTACATTTATTTATAATTTTTCTCTTAAAATTTGATTATGAAAGATGAGTTGGACCTTGTTGGTATGCTGTCTGAAGAAGAGAAAAAAGTTGAGAGAATCAGGCTGAGGTCAATTTCTCCTAATGATGGCAAGTATGCAAAAGCAGTTGATCCATTAAGACAGTATCTTTCTGAAGAGGCACAGTGGCTTGGATGCGCTCACGTCCAGTACATCCTTCTGGAGACCAGTGTTGAGTTTGGAAGGGGAACTGAGAAGAACGTTAGGGAAATGAAGGAAGCAATGAAGAAGATAGATCCCCTCAATATGAAGTTGATAGAGAGGAAAGTTACTCATCACGATCAGCTTGCAGTTATAGAGGAAATAGGAAGATATGTTTCCCCCGAGACTAAGGCGTTGCTTCACCCAGGCACAACTTCTTATGATATCTTGGATACTGCAAGGTCTCACCTTTACAAGAGGGCATGGAATGAAGTTATGAGACCACAGGTTGGGAGAGTTATTGATAAAATATGTGACCTTGGAGAGACGTACATAGATGTGGTTCAGGTTGGAAGAACACACCTGCAAAATACATCTCCCGTAATATTTGGTGGGGAGATGGCAAAGTATGCGGCAAGATTGGCAGGCAGGATTGAATTTGCGGACATGGTATTTGATGATCTCAGGGGAAAAGTAAGTGGCATAGTTGGAACTGGTGCAGGAATTGAAATGATATTTGGTAATGATGCAGAGGAATTCGAAAGAAGGGCATTAGAGAAGCTGAACCTGAAGCCTGACAAAACTGCAACTCAGGTTGTTCAGAAAGAGAGGTTGGCAGATGTTGGTCACGCACTTGTAACCCTGGATGCAGTTCTGGCAGATTTTGCGAATGATATGAGGATTCTTTACTCTTCCTCAATAAATGAAGTGGTTTCAAGGGATAGTTCAAGAAGGTTAGGTGGTTCAAGCACCGATGCAGCAAAGGACAATCCAATAAACTACGAGAACATAGCTGGAAAGTATTCCATTGTAGAAAGCGGTATGAGAGTCCTATACGAGATGATACGGACTGACCTTCAGAGAGATTTAAGAGGTTCAGTTCAGGCAAGATACGAACCAGAGAATATGATGGCAGAGGTTTATGAGTCCTTTGTAAGGGCGGAAAAAGTTTTGGATAAATTATCAATCAACACGGATAAGATGGAAGAGAACCTCATTCCCGTTAGAAATTTACCATCGGAAGCAATGGTAACTATCCTTAAAGGTGAAAATTTCATTCATCCTGAGTATGGACTGCCACATGAGTTCGTGAGAAATATGTCAATAAAGTCCAAGAGAGAGAAAAGGAAGTTAATAGATGTTTGTATGGAGGATGAGTACTTCAAAGATGCCTTTGGCTCGATGTCTGAGAACAAACAGAGAATATTGAATGGAGAGATAGAGGGTTACACTGGATTCGCCAGAAAGAGGGCGCTTGAGAATATACGATATGCAAGAAAGGTAATAAATGAATAAATTCTTATTTATGAATTAATATAATTCTCGTATGAACATGAGGAAGGTTTATGATTACTATTCAAATGAGGAAGTTTTAAACAAGATGGTTGCTAACTGCAAAGGGAGGGAAATATCTGCTTCTCTTTATACGGGCTCGTTCATAAGCAGGCCAAACGTAGTTGTTTATCCAAGAGACATACTTGAGATGGTCAAGAGAGGTGCTGTTAGTTTTCATGGTTCTGTGGAACATTGGATGAATCCCATGCAGTTGAGCACCAGACTAACACAGGATGAAATGAATGGCTTAAGAATGGGATGGGACCTTATAATAGACATAGATTCTGCAATCGGTCTTGAGGCATCTAAACTTGCCGCAAAGAGGGTGATTGATTCGCTCAAAAGACATGGTGTTAAACATCCAGGATTAAAATTTTCCGGTAACAGAGGATTCCACATAGGCGTGCCATGGAGCGCGTTCCCAAAGATGATAGATTATGAGGAAACCAAAAAGCAGTTCCCTAAAATCCCTCAAATCATAGCAGCATTCATAAGGAACGAGATAAAGGATGATTTACTTCAGGACCTCATAAGAATGAAGGGTTCGCTGAGAAAATTGGTTGAGGATCTTGGTCAGCAAATAGAGGAGATAACTCCATACATATTTGTTGAGGTTGAAAAGGATTGGGGACCAAGACATCTTTTCAGACTACCATATTCCCTAAATGAGAAGTCATGGCTGGTTAGCATCCCCATAAAGGATTTGGACGATTTTAAAAGAGAAGATGCAGAAATTGAGAGGGTTAAACCAAAACTTGATTTCTTTCAGAGGGTAGAGCCGCAGGAAGCAACAGAACTTGTGGTTGATGCTCTTGACTGGCATTCCTCTCAAAAGAGAACGGAGACTAAAAAGAAGGAAAAGAAAACAATGAGGTTCAAGAAAAAAGTAAGTGAGAGTCAATTCCCACCATGCATCAAGGCAATACTTCAGGGATTGCCTGATGGCAGGAAAAGAAGTTTGTTCATACTTGTGAATTTCCTAACGACAATGGGATGGTCATGGGATGAGGTGAAGAAGAAAATAATTGAATGGAACAAAAAGAATAAGCCACCTTTGAGGGATAACTACATATCAACTCAGCTTAAGTGGTTTGAGAGACAGGGAAGAAATCTACTTCCACCAAATTGCGACAACCAACAGTTCTACAAGTCAATAGGGGTTTGCAAGCCGGACAGTAAATGTGAAAAAATAAAAAATCCAGTTGTTTATCCATTCAAAAAATAACTATGCAACTTCCAGATTCTTGGAATGGTTATTTTTTCTGCTGAACTTAATGTAGAATTCTTTACTGTAATGTCCGAGTATACCTATGAAATTGCTCATGAAGCATAGTTCTTCTTCATCTCCATATGCAATTTGAGCAAATCCATTCTTTGGTTCTATTATTGTGTTTGTTTTTGGTTCGTCCTCTGTTTTAAAGTATAAATTTCCAAACTTGATTTCGTAATTCTCCACGAGCTTATTTGAGAGTGCAAGTGCATCAAGTTCTTCAATCCCAATTATTGGCCCCGGTTTAGGTTCAAACATAATCTTCGGTGGTCCACTCATAAAGATCTCCTTATCCTCGTGTTCCAAAACATAGAAATTATTATACGTATTGGGAGCAGTTTGTATTTCTCTCTCTTCTTTGAATTTAATTTTTTTATACGACTTTCTGTCTTTGAATTCCTCATGAATTGGATTATATGTAATAGAATTTACATCTCTGAATTTGAGGTTCTTTATATTATGCTTTTTAAGCCCAAAATACTTTCTAAATTCTCTTTCTTTTATCGTGAAGTCGTCATCAACAAATATTTTTCCTTTACTAACCATCGCCGTTACGATTCCTGGAGCTATATCAACCCCTTTAATTTCATTCTCGTTTAGCACAAGGGTGGATGTGTATGTTTCTTCAATTCCCATTTTGTCATCTACATAAAGTGCTTTAACTTTCTCCTGAGTTACGTCGAAGAAACCCTTCATAATAAGCGGTAGGTAATCATCCTTATTTCCAAGAAATTTGTGAAGATGTATGTATTCAAATTGATTCAATTCCGAGACAAAATATCTCTTTTCACCTCTCATTATAAGAACTGGTATATCTCCTACAACGGTGCCTGTTATCGAGTCAACTTCCATTATCTTCACCTTTTAATAATAACAAATCTAAACTTTAAATACATTTCCTAAGTTAAATTTTTTAATAGGAGAATACAATAATATGACTATGAAGGTAAAGTATCTCGGTCATTCATGTTTTCTCATAAACGGCGAGCTTTTGATAGATCCTTTTATATCGGGCAATCCAAAGTGTCCATTTGACCCGAGCGAAATAAAATGTAAGATAATATGTGTTACCCACGATCATTCCGACCACCTTGGTGACGCCTTTGATATAGCCGCAAACACAGGTGCCACAGTGGTTGCAATTCATGAGGTGGCACAGGAAGCTCTCTCCCGTGGATTGAATGCAGAGGGAATGAACATAGGTGGAGAAATTTCTGTTGGTGAATGGAAGATAAAGATGGTTCTTGCTCTCCACAGTTCCAACCTAGGGCATCCTGCTGGGTTCGTCCTGGAGAAAGATGGAAAGAGAATTTACCATGCCGGAGACACAGGACTGTTTGGAGACATGAAGTTAATTGGTGAAGACGGATTAGACCTGGCGCTCCTCCCAATTGGCGACAGATATACAATGGGAACAAAGGATGCCATAAAGGCGGTAGAGTTTCTAAATCCTAAGATGGTCATACCAATGCACTACGGTACATTTCCAATCATAAACCAGAGTGCAGATGAATTCAAGAAGGAATTCGAGCTGAAGTTTCCAGGTAAGGTCATAAAGGTTCTTGAAATAGGAGAGGAAGTAGATTTTTAATTATTTTGAAGCAATCTTTTTATTTCAACTTCTTCATAATTTTATGGGGTGTGAAGAATGAAGAGTAGGTTTATAAAGGATCTGGAAGAAAACGAGAAGATTGAGAGTGATTTCTCAGTTAAGTATAAAAAGCCACTCAAGCCATACAAGTCTGGCTGGATGTTCATCCTTGGTTTATCTGATAAAACCGGTGAGATAGAGGCAAAGTACTGGGGTGGAGAAGATAAGAATTTTGTTAAGGACGTTTACAATCAGATAACTCCCGGTGATGTTCTAAGAATAAAGGGCACTGTTAGCGAGTTCAAGGGCAGACTTCAGATAAATATTGAAGAGGGAGAAGGAAGCATAAAGAAGCTTGAAATCTTTGACATAGAGGATTTCGTTGAGAAGTCAAGAAGGGACATAGAAAAAATGTTCAGTGAGTTAAAGGAGGAAATGTCCACAATTAAGAACCCACATTTGAAAAGGTTGATGGACGAGTTTCTCAACGACAAGGACTTCATTGAAAGATTCAAGAGAGCGCCTGCGGCAATGTTCTATCATCATGCGTACATAGGCGGATTGATGGAGCACGTCCTAAACATGATTCACGTTGCAAAAGCTCTGAAAGATAGATACGATTATCTTGACTTAGACCTCATAAAGGTTGGTTGTTTCATTCACGACATAGGAAAGATAAAGGAGTTCGAGGTGACCACAAACATAAAGCAATCAAGACACGGACTTCTTAGAGGGCACATGTCCCTTGGTGAGGAAATACTTCTGGAAAAGATAAATAAGATGGGGAACTTCCCGGAAAATTTGAAGCACAAACTACTTCACATAATAATTTCTCATCACGGAAGCAGGGAGAATGGTTCTGTTGTTCCGCCAATGTTTCCCGAGGCAGCAGCAGTTTACTATTTAGATGAGCTTGACTCAAAGATAAGGCAGTATATAGACCTAAAGGAAAATGCAGACACAGATGATTTTCACATATGGACCAAGAGATTTGGTCAGATATATCTGGAGTAATTTAATCTTTTTATTTCTTGAAGTGAAATTAGAATTATGGACAAAAAAGAAGATGAAAAAAATGTTGTAACTTATGAGACTTTCAGGAAATTTCAGAGGATGGAAAGGGACAGTGAGCAACTACAAAAACTTCCCGAAAATTTCTATGAGTTATGCGCTAACTGGATGAGAAGGAAGGAAAAACTTTACAAGGAGACAAATGATCCTCTCATAGTGAGAGAGATAGAGAATTTAATGACAATAATAAAAGACATAATTGATCGCAGAGAAAGAAAGCTACTCCTTCTTGCGATGTACTCAGTAAGGGGAAGCGCAGTTCCACAAAATTTACTCCCATTTGAAGAGAAGCATTTTGATGTGATCGTTGAACAGCTTAAGGAAATGAGAGATGAGGTGTTTTCCATAATAAAGGGCAAGCCTCAGGAGCAAAGGCCCAGGGAAGAGGTTGAGGAGAAAGCAGATAAAGAAATGGAGGTCACCGAGGAAAGCGAGACTCCCATAAAGGAGGAACCAGAGAAGGAATACAAAGAAGAGATTGTTGAGCAGAAACCCCAGAGAGCTAAGGAGCCGAAACTTGCTGAGCCAAGTGGATTCAAACTTGTTAAGATATTGAATGAGATTCCGCAATTTCTTGGCACAGATGGAAGGTCATACGGTCCTTTCATGCCAGATGATATAGTCACACTTGAGGATGAAGTAGCAGATTTACTCATAAAAAAGGGTAGAGCCGAGAAAATTAATATTTAAATACTTGTGTTGAAAAAAGAGTATTGAAGATTGGCGATGTATTTTGGAAGTCAGGGAACCAGCATCCCAAAACTCTCATTGAAGACATAGGTGAAGTTCAATGGAAGTCCCAAAAATTGTTGTAAGGTATTGTCCGTATTGTAAGAAGCACACAAAGCATAAGATTAGACGTGAGAAGGTTGGAGCAAGAAAAAGAAGGGCTCTTGCCCAGGACCAGAGAAGGTTCAAGAGAAAACTCAAGGGTTATGGTGGATTTCCAAGGCCAAATCCTAAGGGAAGGGAGAAGCCAACAAGAAAGGTTGATCTAAGATATCAATGTATGGAATGCAAGAGAGAGCACATAATTGGCAAAGGATTTAGAGTTAAGAAATTTGAATTAAAGAGTAGTTAGGTGAGATTATGGTTGTAAAGCTTGAACCAAGGAGCAAGTTCATTCTTGTTAAATGTACGAAGTGTAAGAACGAGCAGATAATATTCAGTAATTCATCATCTGTTGTTAAATGCCTTGTATGTGGTAGCGTACTTGCCGAACCAACTGGTGGCATGGCAGACATAAAAGCAAAGATTTTGAAAGAATTGAACTAATATTATTTATATCCTCTTATCTAAATTCTCTTCAAAAGGTGAACGTATATGGTTAGGAGAAAAAATAAATATCCGCAAAATGGGGAACTTATCATTGGTACTGTAAAAGACATTAACCCTTACTCTATTTTTGTCTCCCTTGACGAGTATCCTGGAAGAGTTGGTATGATTCATGTTTCTGAGGTTGCAAGAAAATGGGTGAGAGATATAAGGGATTGGGCAAAGAAAGGACAGAAGGTTGTTTGTCTTGTCATGAACGTGGATAAGGCAAAGGACCATGTCACACTGAGTCTTAAGAGAGTTTCCACAAGTCAAAGAAACAGAAGGCTGCAGGAATGGAAGAGGGACGAAAAGGGAGAAAAACTTCTAAATATACTTGCAAAGAAAAATAAGATTACGTTGGATAAGGCTTACGAGGAAATAGGATTTACTATTCAGGAGAACTTCAGGGATATGCTTGAAGTTTTTGAGATTGCCCTTAGAAAAGGAGAGGAATTCATAGAGGATAGAGGAATACCAAAGAAATGGGCAAAGAAGATAAGGGAAATTGCAGAAGAGAAGATAAAAATAAAGGAAGTTAAGGTTGAAAAGACAATTGAAATAAAGTCCTATGAGCCAGATGGGATAGATATAATAAAGAAAGCGCTGAAGGATGCTCAAAAGAAATTTAAAATAAACATAAAGTACATATCTGCACCAAGGTACAATCTTTATCTGGAGACAAAGGAGCCGAAGGAAGGTGAGAAGATCCTTCAAGCAGCTGCCGAAGAAATTATGAAGAGTGTTCAAAGATGAACATGATAAAAAAATGTTTTCATTGTGGCATATATACGTTAAAGGATAGGTGCCCGAAGTGCGGTGGAGAAACCAGAACTCCACACCCGCCCAAATTCTCTCCCGAGGACAAGTATGGAAAATATAGGCTGATTGCAAAGCAAAGTTTAAAGAACACAAAACCTTTATTAATAACAATTAAAAATTAATTTAAATAAGTTTTAATAAAAACGAGGTGTATTTATGGAGACTTTTATAAGGATGTTGAAGAAAGTGAAATTGAATAATCCAATACTTATTGAGGGATTGCCGGGAATAGGTAATGTTGGGAGAGTTTCTGCTCAGTTCTTAATAGATCAGCTTAAGGCAGAGAAGTTCGCGGAGTTATATTCACCACACTTTTATCCATTCACAATCATTCATAACAACGTAGCAGAAGTCCTGAAAAACGAATTTTACTACTGGAAGGACCCAAAGGGCAAGAATGATTTGGTGATATTGATAGGTGATTCCCAGGCAGGAGAATCCGGCGGAGAAGGACACTACGATATTGTAGAGAAGATACTTGATTTTTCAGAGGAACTTGGTGTGAAGATGATTTTCACGCTGGGAGGATTTGGAACGGGAGAAATAGAGGAATCTAAAGACATAGAAGTTCTTGGTGCAGCAAACGATGAAAAACTCATATCGAAGTATGAAAAATATGGGGTTGATTTCAAAGGTTCCATGAACAGGATAGGTATGATAGTTGGTGCAAGTGGTCTCCTGATAGGACTTGGAAAACTGAGAGGAATTGATGGAGTATGTCTCATGGGTGAAACAACAGGTTTTCCAATTCTTACAGATCCTAGGTCAGCAGAAAAACTATTAAGGGTTCTTATGAAGATACTGGACCTGGAGATAGACCTGAGCGAGCTTGATAAGAAGTCCAAAGAGATGGAGAGGTTCCTGAAGAGAATGGAGGCAATCCAAGAGAAAACCCTAAAGAAATTAATATCCAAGCAAGAGAAGGGTAAGGAAAATTTAAGCTACATAGGTTAGGTGATTAAATGATTTCTCCAGAAGAATACACGAGATTTGAGAAAACAAGAATAATTTCAGCCAGGGCTTTACAGATAGCCATGGGTGCGCCATTACTCATATCGGCTAAATCAAATGAGATAGATCCAATAGAGTTGGCTGAGAGAGAGTTCGAAAATAATTTAATTCCAATGACCGTGAGAAGAAAGTTTCCAAAGAAGATTGAATGATTCTCATTGATTTAGAATTTTCTCTATTAAAGTGCTTACATCTACATTGGCTTCTGGCCTGTTAATTGTATTTGTTAAGAACAAGTCGTCATATTTTTTCTTAACTCTTGAAATTCCTGAAGGAAGGACACCATGAGTTATCAGGGCTATAACTTTTTCGGCTCCGTTGCCCTTGCAGAAATCGTATGCCCTTGACATGGTTCCACCGGTTTCTATCAGATCGTCTATTACACCAACAACTTTCCCATTTATTTTTTCTGCCAGATTTTCCGTGGAAGTTATCTCAACTGTATAAGAGTCCAGCCTTTTCTTTTTAGTTCCCTCAATTCCAGTTCTTCTCTGCGCTCCAATGTCAGGGGTCATGTAAAATATGTCTCCATATTTCTCTTCGGCTTTCTCCTTAAGCAATGGTACCGCTGAGAAATTTTCTATTGGATACTTCCTTGGCCATTCCCTTCCCCAGAAGTGAGCATCTATCGTGTATATCTTCTTAACTCCATAGTAGTCTGTGAATTTTTTTACAAGGGTTTGAGCAAAATTAGTTTCTCCGTCCTGGAATACATTATCCTGCATACTGTATGGAAAGTACGTAAAGAATATGCTTTTGTCTTTTTCATCTGCTATCTGGAGTAGCATTTCAAGTTCCACAAGTCCGTTGTTCGGATTTGGTTGTCCGGAATGAATTATCAGCAGGTCGTCACTCAGGTTTGCTATTTTGGGAATTCTTGTGTAGATTTCTCCATCTGGAAAATACCTCTTTCCATCTTTGTTCTCTTCCGGAAGAATAACAACATAATCACTTAGCCCCTTTACAATGTGCTCTGCGGAAGACGTTGGAATTATGGTAGTCATATTATTTTCTTTATTTGCAAAAGAATTTAAACTTTTTAATTTAGAAAGACAAGAAATTATTATGATTAAAGACATACTTGGCTATAAGATATTCAACAGCAGAGGAGAACCAACGGTTCTCATCAAGACTATAACAGATAAGGGAGTTTTTTATGGCTCGGCACCATCGGGAGCAAGTGTTGGAAGATATGAAGCAAAGACATTGAATATAGACAAATCTTTGGAAATTTTAAAGAACGTAAAGGAGAACTTCATTGGACTGAGAGAGGAGGACTACTCAATTCTTGAAGACATGATAGTTCAATTTGCAGGAGACAGATTCCAAAACATAGGCTCACATCTTGGTTTTGCCCTCTCGTCATCTTTCTTGAAGGCAGCCACATTAAACAAGCCTTACAGGTACTTCGATGAGATATCATTTCCTTACCCGGTTGGAAATGTCATGGGTGGCGGTGTGCATGGTGGTGGAACTGATATACAGGAGTTTCATCTGATACCTATAAATGCTAAGTCATTTCCCGAGGCCATAGGAATATGCATAGAGGGGATAAGAAGAATAAAGGATATCCTTTCCAAAAGGGGGAAAGTCTTTGGTAAAAATGATGAAAATGCGCTCGTGTCGGATTTGAACGATGAAGAGGTTTTTGAAATCGTTTCTTCTGTTGCAGATGATCTGGGAGCAAGGATAGGCATAGATATGGCTGCTACCGAACTATGGGACCCCAAAAAGGGAAAGTACGTTTATAAGAAGCTCGGCAAGGAGACAACTCCTGGAGAGCAGTTAGATGCAGTTAAGGAGTTGATAAATTTGTGGAAGGTTTATTTTGTTGAGGATCCGTTCCATGAAGATGATTTTCAGAACTTTGCAAGACTGAGAAAGTGGAGGCCAAAAATCCTCGTCTGTGGTGACGATATTTTTGCAACCAACATGGAAAGAGTTAAGATGGGCATAAAGTATGGTTCATGTAATTCCATGATAATAAAGCCCAATCAGATTGGTACCATAGGACTTGCAATGGAGGTTGCAGAGTTTGCCAACAGAAATGGAATGAAAACTGTCGTCTCCCACAGGAGCGGAGAAACTAACGATTGGATTGTATCGGACCTTGCCCTCGGTCTTTCGCCATTCATAAAGACTGGTGTCTGGGGAGGAGAAAGACTTGCCAAGCACAACAGGCTAATAGAAATATGGAACTCGCTGCCAAAACCGAGAATGGCCAAGATTTAAATCTATTTAAATATGAAATCATAAAAACTTAGAATATTTGGTGATATTATGACTGAGTTGGCTGATAGAAACATTTACCTGTCTGCGGGAGTTCACATAGGCATGAGAATGAAGACAAAGGACATGGAACCTTTCATATTCAAGACAAGGCCTGATGGTCTTTCCGTGCTGGACATAGAGAAAACCGATGAAAGGATAAAGATCGTTGGGAAGATGCTTGCTGGCTATAAAGATATTCTCGTTGTATGTAGAAAGGCGAATGGCTTCAAGCCTATAGGGAAGTTTGCTGAAGTTGTCGGGGGAACTGCGATAAAGGGAAGGTTTCCACCTGGAGCATTGACTAATCCCAAGTTCGATGGTTATTTCGAGCCGGAAATAGTAATACTCACAGACCCGGTTGCAGATAGGCAGGCTCTCGATGAGGCTATAAAAAAGAGGATTCCCGTCATAGCAATTTGTGATACCTACAATAGTCTGGAATATATAGACCTCGTGATTCCTGGCAACAACAAAGGAAAGAAGTCTCTGGGACTGATATACTTTTTACTTGCAAGGGAAGTTTTGAAGAACAGAAAAGAAATTAAGAAAGACAGCGACTTCAAATACAAAATAGAAGATTTTACTGAAAAGGATTAAGTCATTTCTTTTTAAATGCAGATATCTGTGCAAGCAGTGCCTCTAACTGTATCATTGGGCTTCCGCCCTGATTCATCCTGAATTCATACTCACCAAGTTTTTCTATTATACTTATCTTCTCTTCCTCTGAAATATCAAGGTCATAAATCTGTCTGTGTAACTCCTTTATTATGTCTTCTCCAGATATACCCTTGTTTATCAGGAGTTCGTACAGCTTCTTTCTTGCCTCAAGGAACTTCCCCTTAAGCGCCAGACCAAGCATGTCCTTTATGTCTGTTGGCTTTGCCTGGGCAGCAACATCGTAAACAGTCTTCTCTGTTATCTTCTTTCCAAGAGCGGCAGTTGCCTGCAAAAGGTTTATAGACCTTCTCATATCTCCTTCTGAAAGGTAGATTATTGCTTCTATTGCCTTCTCATCTATGTCCAACTTTTCCTTATGAGAAATGTGCTTCAAATGATTTTTTATATCATCTTCTTTGAGAGAAGAAAATCTGAAAACCGTGCAACGACTTTGTATGGGGTCTATTATTCTTGAGGAATAATTTGCAATTAAAATGAATCTGCATGTCTGTGTGTAATTTTCCATGGTTCTTCTCAGAGCTTGTTGTGCCTCGGGCGTTAGTGCATCCGCCTCATCCAGCACGGCAATCTTAAATGGGACATTTCCAATTGGTTTGGTCCTTGCAAAATCTTTTATTTTATGCCTTATCGTATCTATTCCCCTTTCATCGGATGCATTGGTCTCAAGGTAGTTTTGCCTCCATCCCTCACCATAAAGTTCGTGTGCTATGGCAAGGGCACAGGTGGTTTTACCAATGCCGGCAGGACCGGCAAAAAGCATGTTTGGAACGTTCTTGCTCTTAACAAATGCCTTCAATCTCTCAACAATTTCCTTCTGGTTAACAACTTCATCAAGCTTTTTCGGCCTGTATTTTTCTGTCCATATTTCCAGGGTCATATGTAATATTAGAATAAGAGAGAATATAAAAAGTTTGTTAGTCCTCCAAATTTTTAAATATATTCAGAGCAAAAAATTATTGTATTTTATGAGAATCGCAATTTCTGGTACGCCTGGCACCGGAAAAACCGAAGTGTCCAGAAAACTCTCAGAGCTACTTGGTTATGAGTACATAGATTTGAACAAGCTTGCCGAGGAAAACGGTCTCGTTGTGGGATTTGATAAAAAGAGAAATTCCAAAATAATTGAGACCAGGAAATTTAAAAACCTAAAAATACCGGAAAATTCTGTTATAGATGGTCATCTTTCTCACTTCGTTCCAGCAGATTTGGTTGTGGTTCTTAGGACAAGACCATACATTTTAAAGGAGAGGTTGAAGAAGAAGGGATGGCCACCAAAAAAAGTTGAAGAGAATGTAGAGGCGGAGGTATTAGGCATTTGCTCTTTTGAGGCATATGAGGAAAATCAAAGGGTCGTTGAAATTGATACAACAAATAAGTCTCCTGAAGTTATCGCAAAAGTTATAAAAAAGATGGTAGATAATAATAAGTTCATCTCTAGGCAGATAGACTGGACGGAAGATTTTGCAGGTGTTTAGCGTGTGGATAAATGTTTTCAAGACATTTGGTTTGATGATAATTTTAACGGGAATACTCTTAGGTATAGGTTACATATTCGGTGGTATCACTGGAGCGTTTTATGCTCTCGTTCTATCCTTTGTCTTAAATTTCTTTTCTTATTGGTATTCCGACAAGCTTGTCCTGACAATGTATGGCGCAAGGGAGATAACACCAGCAGACAACGCGATGATACATCAGATGGTGAATGATCTATCAGAGAAGGCAAGAATTCCAAAACCAAAAATTTATATCATAAATGTTGATGTTCCAAACGCGTTTGCTACAGGGAGAAATCCAGGGCATTCTGCCATAGCAGTTACAAGAGGGCTCCTAAGATATCTTGAGCCTGAAGAGATAAGAGGTGTTCTCTCGCATGAAATATCTCATATAAAACACAGGGACACGCTTATCCAGTCCATCGCGGCAGTTATTGGAGGAGCAATAACGTGGCTCTCCTATGCATTCTTATTTGGAAGGGACAGGAATGGATATGGAGGACTCCTTATGGTAATTTTTGCTCCCTTTGTGGCAGGGATGGTTAGGATGGCAATAAGTAGGTCAAGAGAATTCCTCGCTGACGAGCTTGGAGCCAGATTAACAAAGAATCCACTTGGGCTTGCATCTGCATTAGAGAGGATAGATAAAATCGCCAAGATGAGACCCTTAGATATAAATCCGTCAACATCTCATTTGTTTATAGTTAATCCGTTGAGTTCTAAAGGGCTTGCCAGTCTATTTTCAACTCACCCACCAATAGAAGAGAGAATAAGAAGACTTAGAGAAATGAAAGTTTAGGCGATTTTTCTTGCAAGAAGTACATATTGGTCTTCTACCGTTTTTATTTCCTTTCCATTGTAGGTTCCCTTCACATACATCGTTTCATCAACATGTTCATTTTTAATGTCTCTTTCGATTTTAAGGAAGAATTGGTCTTCTACTATTCCCTTAAATATCTCATGTCCTTCACCAGTTGGGTTTGTTGCTATGAACAATCCCTCATATTTTAATACATTATTAGTTTTCTCCATTATGGTCTTCCAGTCTCTTATGGGGTCTTTCAAGTACTTCGTTTCTATTAATGGGTTTCTTGTAAAAATGACATCAAATTCGTCTTTAAGTTTTTTATCTATCTTCTTTGGATCGATTAAGAGGAACTTAAAATTTTTCAATCCATTGGAGTGGTATCTTTTTTTGAGTCCCTTGGCAAATTCTTTATTTTCAGTTATTCCAATATATTTCCCTCCTTTGTACTGCTCTCCAATCTCATTTCCAGAGAAAAAATCAATCAATAGTGCTGGTGTATAATAATTTCTCACGTTTATCTCAAGTGCATGAGGATCCTTTCCCAAGTTTCTATCCTCGACTAAGTCTTCCAAAGTCTTCCATAGCAATGTTGCAGGATGAGGTTTCATAATATCACGTTATTATATGTTAGTAACAAAAATAAATATTTTATATGCAAAGATATTTAAATTAAAGGTTATTAATTACAGTCAATGGGTGAATTTTATGGTTAAAAGTGAAGCCGCTAAAGCACGTTTGTTCGACAGAGTCTTCATATGCATGAAGTGTAATGCCAAGATAAGGGCTAATCCTGCCAGGGTTAGGGCCGGTAAGGTTAGATGCAGAAAATGTGGTTCGAGAGACCTAAGACCAAAAAGTAAGGAATCCAGGGGCTAATGCTTCTTCATAGGTGTTTCCCCCTCAAATTCATAAAATATGTGTTGATTGTTAAATATTTATACTTTTTCTTTGTAATTATTAATTAGTGATAATAATGGAGCCAACTTATAGGGATTTAATTAATTATCTTAAAAAAAGCGATGTTCCGGTGCCTATAGCACAAAAAATCTTTTTCAGGGTTGTACACAGGGGAAAACGACCAACTTTGCCTGGTTTAATGGATGAGTATCAAATCATAGAATATAGCAAATTGGGTAGAAGCGTGTGTGGTATAGTTTCTAAAGATTTGCTTTCTTCAAAAGATAAAGAATTTTACAATAAAGTCGACAATACAGACATTTTAAATAATATCTATGGTGATTCAAACGTAGCAAAATTATTTTTTACCTCAGATGTAGTAGGTGGATATGAAAGATTATTTTGCAAAAAAGTTGCTGAAGAGCTTAATGAAAAAGTAGAGGAGAATGGCGGAGCTAAATTGTTTGTTTTGGGAATCGGTGAAGCAGAAGAAATACCAAAAATATTCTCCCATGTACCAAAACTCAAGAAAAAAATTGAAATTTATGGGATAGATTCATTTGAGCTGATGTTGAAAAAATCTGAATGGCTAAATGACAAAGGTTATAACTATACTCCAATAAAAGGAGATGTGAGAAACCTAGAACATTTAGGAGTGTTATTTGAAAATTCGGTAATTACATTCAATGCAAATACAAAAGGAAATTTTCCCAGATCAGAGCGAAGAATATTAGATAAAAAAATTTCTGAAGTTATGGAAGATGATACGGTTTTATATGAGAGTTTGTATTATCCTCCTGAAGATGTTATAGAAGAGTGGCTCTTGGCTCAAAAATATTTTAGACTGCCGGCTCTTTTGGCAACTACTAATTTTGATAGAAGAGAAAGAAGATATGAGGAGTGGCTAACAAAACCTCTTTTCGCGTTCTCCGTATATAATGAGTATACGAACAATGTGGAGATATATCATGCTGATTTTGATTTTAAAACTGGTGAATATAAATTATATCCTGGATTTTATTCTCATAGATTTTCGGAAGGGGAAATTAAAGAAAGCGCAGAAAATGCTGGACTTAAGTTACATTTAACCAAAGACTTGGATTTCAATATGTTTGTGGCAAGATTTGAAAAATTCTAACTTTTAAATATTAAATTTATTAATTATTTTTGGGAGTGTGTAGGAATGGTTAAGCATTTTCTTGAATTAATGCGTCCGCTGAATGGATTTATGGCTGCTCTGGCAGTTTTCATTGGTGCATACATAGTTGCTGGTTCGTCTGTTATTATGAACATCAATGTTTATCTTGCCATAGTTGTTACATTCTTGATTTCTGGAGGAGGAATGGCGATAAACGACTATTATGACAGACATATAGACACACTAAACAAGCCACATAGGCCAATTCCATCGGGAAGAATCTCCATAAATGCTGCGCTGGTCTTTTCTCTGGCATTATTCGCAATTGGAATCTACATATCATTCTTCATAAATCTATATTGCCTTCTACTTGCCCTCATTAATTCAATTCTTCTCGTGCTTTATTCCTATCATTTTAAAAAGGTTATTATAATTGGTCATGTAATCATAAGCTATCTGGTTGCCTCCTCTTTTCTTTTTGGAGGTCTGGTTGTTTACAATCTTGGAAACCTACTTGGCCTTCTTATTCTTTGTCTTCTTGCATTCCTTGCTAATCTGTCCAGAGAAATCATGAAGACAATAGAAGACATGAGGGCAGATAGAATAGGTAAGGTAAAGTCAATTCCAATAGTTTATGGTGAAAAGATTGCGAGGAAGGTGTCATCAGTTCTCCTCTCATTTGCAATCATTCTGGCTCCTCTTCCATACCTTTTAAATGTTTTAGATGAAGTTTACCTGGTCGTAGTTTCCATAGGAGTTGTTTTGTTCATATTTTCTGTGATATGGAATGAGAGAGAAACTCCAGCAAAAAAAGTTCATAAACTTATGAAGTATGCAATGTTGGTGTCTCTCTTGGCTTTTCTTTTAGGAGCTATATTTTAGTTGTTCGTTTAACCACAAATAACCATTTTCTTTGTTTAGTTCTATGTCGGCAACTCTCCTTACTTCAGGCTGTGCTAAAGGACTTGAGATGAAAACGTTTACTAAATCTTTAAATGGCAATCCAGTTATGGAATCATCGATGTAGATAGATTTGGGGAGAGAGTATCCCACATGATATATTATGTCATTATGTGTTTGTTTAAGCCTTTCTTCTGGAGTTCTTATTCTTGGGAAGAGTTTTTTTGGAATTTCATCACTATATCCAGTCATATTGGAAGTAAATCCAATTGCTCCTAATTTTTTCACTACAGGTTCTAGGAATATATCAGCACCACTACTTGATATCCATATATGTAATCCATAATCATCTTTAAACGTTTCAACAAGGTCTTCTATTCCTTCTATCTTATGTTTTTCATAATATTTTTCAGCTGCCTTTTGAATTCTTTCTTTTTTTATGCCTGCTTTGCCAAGAATTTTTAATGTTTTATTCAGCCCCCAATTTTCTGCTCTTATTTCATTTTCGGGATGCAATTTACTTATCAACTTCGTTCCAATCATAACTTCTAAACCACCAAAAATTCCTATAACATAATTTTTGATATTTCTCCTTTCTTTTTCTTCATCTATCAGATAGAGAGCTGAGTTAGCCATTCTTCCATCAACTATTGTGTTATCAACGTCAAAAATGACGATCTCCGAGTCTTTAATTTTTTTGATGATTTTATCAGACATTTTTTTCATAAAAATTATTTTATCCGAAAAGGATTTATATTTGATTATAAAACTTTTAAATAGTGAATTTTATGTGGCTAACAAGAATAACGCAATTCATAAAAGAAAATAATATAAAGTCTTTTGTTTATCATACATGGAGAGACATAGAAAATGAGAGTGGTGAAAAGGTTGGAGAAATTAGAGTGCTTGTTCTCGATGATGGAATAGCGCGGGTGGAATATCATTGTCCCAACTGTAACAAGGAGTTTTATGAGGAGAAGCCATGGAAGCGTCCATTCTCTGTGAAATGTCAAAACTGCGGTAAGTTAATACGAGTGCCAAAACTTAGAGACCAGATAAAAAAGAGAAAATGATTAAAATCGATCTCTTCTGTATACTTCTGTGTCATGGTCCATAAAGCTAAACAATATGGATGGATGAGTCTTTATTAATATCTCGTTTGATTCCTTTCTTAGTTCGCCAATTCCAGTGACGATACCTTTTCTCTTTGAGAAATCTATGTAAATTCCTTTAAATTCTATCCCTTCTTCGTCTTTTACTTCTCTTAGGAAGTCCAGTGCAGAATCATTTTGAATCTCCACCGATGTATACATTCTTTTACTTGGTGGTAGGTCTGTTCTCCCGTTTGAGAATAATAGCGTTTCCTCTTCAATTCTTATAATTTCGTTTTTTGGGTTGACAATCTCAACTATTTTGATTCTCTCTCCATCAAGTTTCAGTCTCCGGTACTTCCTCTTCTTTATCTTTGTTTCAAGATGGGGTCTGTATGGATGGTCTACGATTCTTTTGAATCCGTTATCATCTTTAGATGAGGAGAAAGGAAAATGAACATCTATTGGTACTTTTAGACCAAAGCCTAATATAAAGGAGTTCTCATTAGAAATACTCTTTTTAATGTATTCGTGCTCTACATAGCTCTCCAGCTTCTCTCCCAGCCCCCTTATGTGTATCTCTGGTTTTTCTTCTATTAAGTAAAAGATGGCATAGCTTAGGTCCATGAGAGGACTTTCTTCAAATGAGTATATGGGGAAATCAGTAATGTAACTAAATAGTTTATCATCATGTTTTAGTTCTACTATGGAACCATCTTGAGTTTCTCTCATTCTGTAGCGATCCATCTTCATACTACTATTTTTCAAGAGTAAAATTATTTATACTTTGTTTTTTTCACGAAAAATATTTTATATTAAAAAATTGAATTAACTCTAATATGATGCCTCTGTAGCTCAGTGGTAGAGCGCGTGCTTGGTATGAAAGACGAAAAGCACGAGGTCCCGGGTTCAAAAACAGGTCCCTTTTCAAAAAAGGTCCCTGTACTTCCTAAAACTTGCAAATCTTCGATTTGCCAATTGTTGGGGGAATCAGGAATACCGTAAAACTGAAGGGGGTTTGCCCCCTGCGGGTTCGTGAATGTCCCGGCAGAGGCTCCATATTTATATTTAAATATTTTTTGTTATTAACTTATATGATAATGGTGGTTCTATGGTTTCATTTCGAGAGATTATACATGGAAAAGTGATAGAAGATGCAAAATTTTCATATAAAGAGGATCTTATTGAAAGATTAAGAGATTTGAATTCCGAGTTGAATCTTGAGGAAAAGAATTCAAAATTGAAGGTTTATCATCATATAACTTATTTAACTGCTAATTTTTCTGATGTGATAGAGGGTGAAATAAAGAAAAAGATGTATGATAGGAAGTTGAGTGGTCGAGAGACATATGAGAAAATAATGAGCTTTTTGAATTCAATACCAGAGGGTAAAGTAAGAGATTTTCATCTATTATACAAACATAAAAATAAAAAGGACATTGTGCGAATAGAGACTGGAATATGGAGTGATGACGATCCTTTTAGTCAGAAGTTAATACTTAATGCAATTTTTAATGAATAGCTCTTTGAGATTGTATTTTATTAATAATGGATAAGGAAAATTTCAGAGAAATCAAAGAAATAAGATTTTAGATTTTCACTTTCTTTTTTATTATTTTTATTATTTTTTTAACTTCGTCAATGTCCATATTGGTTATTATTGATATTTCCTTTGGTTTTAATCCTCCGTTAAGGAGGTCTACTATTTCCTTTTCCTTTTTTGTTAATGTGAATGGTTCAACTTTTTCAGCTTCTTTTAGCGCTTTCCTTTTCTTTTTAGCCTCAATTTTCTCCATCTCTTTTTTTACATTATCATGAATATTTTCCATGAGGTCTTTTTCAAATTTCTTAATTTCATCTTCAATATAGTTCATTCTTTTCTTCAACTCTTTTTCAATAGTTCTTTGCAGTTCTCTCTCTATTTTTTTCATGCCTTTGGTTTCTTCTTTTGCAATATCATTAACATATTTTTTAATATCTTCGCTCATGCTCATTTTTATGTCGTTCAAGACCTTTTTGGATATTGGCTCGTGCTTCCTTGGTTTAGAGACGTCCTTTAGTTTTACTTCCGTTGGTTTTTTCAATCCTTCAATTTTCCTATTCTGATCTGATATGGCATCTTCAAGAGATTTTATTTTTTTACTTAGATCAACAATTTCATCTTTGGAGCTGCTTATGGTGACTTCAAGAAAATTCTGTTTTTTGAGAAGGTAATCCCTTATGTTCTTAAGGTCGTCGCAAACTTTCCTCAAATCAGCAGTTTTTACCAAGAATCCTTTAGGATAATGTATTGTTAACGAGTCATCTTCTACCTGTTCGTTAGAAGCTACATCTGATACTTGTTTTTCTTTTACTTCTTCAACCATTTAAATCACAATTAAATTTAGTTTTTTGAATTTAAAAATGTTTTTATTTAGATGGAACATTTATCAAAAGGGAATATGGGGTAGAG
>JAGGZI010000015.1 GCA_021162085.1 Candidatus Aenigmatarchaeota archaeon | reverse complement strand
TAGAAGAGTACTCTACATAGCCAATGGGAGTGCAAGTGAAAGGAACCTGATAAAAAAACTAAAGGAATTTGAAAATGACATAAAAATATTCGCACCCAGAGACATAGGATTTGATGATCATGTGACCAAGACAATGTACCTAAGGCAGGGATATCCGCATTTCATGGTGAAGGAAATTTTTGAACAACCTTATGCTATAAAGAGAACTGTAGTAAAACAGAATAAAGAAAAAATTGAAAAAATATCTGAAAAAATTTTAAATTCGGATATGGTTTATCTTGTTGGCTCAGGTTCTTCCGATTTTTTGGGCATATATGGAGATATATTATTATCCAAGCGAGGAATAAAATCAAAATCTATTCCTGCGTCTGCATTCAGAAGTTATTTGAACACAATAGATAAAGATTCATCTTTAATATTTTCTTCACAGTCAGGAGAAACTTATGATGTACTAACAACATTCCATCTAATGAGAGAAAGACCTTATACACTGTCAATAACAAATAACCCAAATTCCACGTTGGCTAGAAAATCTGACGATGTCCTTTTTACTCATTGTGGAAGAGAAGTTGCTGTCGCAACGACAAAATTCTTTACATCAGAATTATCATTACTTCATCTTCTTAGTTCATCAATAGACGGCTATATTGAAAGAGAAAAAGAAGTATTAACAAAAGTTTCAAAAGACTTAGAAAAAAATATTGACCAGTTTGATTCTCTGGCAAGGAGTATAGCAAAAAGCGATATTAGAGACACTTTTGTTATTGGAAAGGGCCTAAGTTATCCTTTAGCATTGGAAAGCGCATTAAAAATGAAGGAAATTGGATACATTCACTCAGAAGGATTTGAGTCTGGCCAGCTTAAACATGGACCGCTGGCTCTCATAGAAGATGGGACACCCTGTATAGCTTTGGCAATGAAAGATGAGAATTATAAGTACACTCTTATAAATGCAGAAGAAGTGATATCTAGAGGGGGTGAAGTAATTGGAATCACACCGGAGAATGAAGATATTTTCAAACACCATTTTAAAATTCCGAATTATGAAGAGGCTCGTATAATCAGTGTCGTCCCGTCCCAACTAATAGCATATTATACTGCAATAAAAAAAGGTTATAACCCAGATGAACCAAGAAACTTAGCTAAATCTGTTACAGTAGCTTGAGAATCTTCTTAATATCTTTTATGTTTTTTATCCAGTAATCTGGTTCTCCTTCTTTTTTCTCGCTGAGTAGGACTGTTTTCATTCCGATTTTTTTGGCCAGTTCTAAATCCTTTTCCCAAGAATCGCCAACAAAAACAATTTCTTCAGGTCTAATGCCATCCAATTTTTTTAGTATAATCTCATAATACCTCTCGGACGGTTTGAGTTCTCCTGTATCGTCGGGTGAGACTAAAAATCTAAAATATATTCTCCAGTCATCAAAAACCTTGTTTAATTTTTTTATTAGGTTTTTCCTATATTCATTGCTCGCAACTCCAAGAATGTATTTTTCCTTTAAGTTTTTTATCAATTCCTTCGTCCCATCTTCAAACTGAAGTCTTTCTGTTATATTTTTCCAAAATATTTGCAATGCCTCATTCGTTAATTTTTCTGCTTCTTTTTCTTCTACTCCTAAATCAACAAGAAGTTTTTTTGTGCTGTATTCCCTGCTCCTCATGCGAGCATCATTTATTCCATCGTTTAACACATCCTTTACTATCTTCCACCATTTTTCACTGAGCTTACTTGCATCTATTCCTGTCTTTTTCTCCAAATAAAGAAATTTTTCCCTGTATGCGCTTTCTCTCTCAGGACTTTTATACAAGGTATTGTCTGCATCAAATATTATTGCCTTCATCCAGAATCACTTTTTCTTCTTTTTAACTTCTTGAAATTTGGTGTAGAGCAATGTGTTTGACTCCAAATTTTCCATAACCACTGTATTTGGTCCTATCGTACAGTTGGACCCCACCAAAACACCTGGCATAAATCTGACCGAAATACCGGTTCTTGTGTTGTTACCCACAATTACACCCAGTGATTTTCTTCCTGTTTCAACTTTCTTTCCCTTCACTGTAGCATTGATTATTCCTCTGTCTATTCTTACGTCCGCAGTTATCGTGCCAGCACCAATTCTGCAGTCTTCCCCGATTATAGAATCTCCAAAGAATCCAGAATGTGTATGCGTCCCTCTCTGAATAATTGTCCTAGTAACCTCTGCTCCCATTCCTATCATTACGTCATCTTCTATATTTGTATAGTCCCTTATCAAAGTGTTGTTTCCTATTAACACGTTGTTGCCAATATAGCATGGTCCATTTATTGTTGCGCCTCTGAAAATTCTTGTATTCTCTCCTATGTACACATTACCATTTATCTCAACTGACGGGTGTATGTCTGCAGAATCTGCTACGAAAGGACTCATATTTTTCATAAGTCTTTTAACTACATCGAGCATATGCCATGGATATTTTAAAGATACTGTATCCTTATCTGTTACGAACACTGGAACATCATTCTTCTTCATGTAGAGGTCCAACGCCTCCTCATAATTATAATGGTGTTGAGGTACCATGTCCAGATAGTCGAAGAACTCTGGATGTAAGAGATATATGGACACGGCCTTTATGTTCGATGGCTCCTTTCCCCTTTCAGGTTTTTCAACAATTCCTTTTGCAAAATTATTCTTAAGGTTTAGGACGCCATATATCCATGGGGTATCAGTTTCTCTTCCCAATAGTGTTAGTGCTGCCCCATTCTTCTTGGACGTATCCATCATTGGAGTTAAGAACTCTGACGCATCCACATGATGAGCTCCCAGAACAAAGAATTGCCTCTTCAAAAGCTCCCTTGCCTGTGAGAGGGCATCACCCATTCCCTTTGGCTCTTTCTGAACAACAAACCTCACGTCAGGGTCCTTAACAACTTTCTCTATCTCTCTTCCCGGACCCTGAATAATTATTATATCCTTTATCCCAGCAGATTTTATGCTATCTATGGTATGCTGTATTAAAGGTTTCCCCATGATATTGTTCAAAGATTTATGCTTCCCCTCTGAAAGAGGCCAGAATCTTGAAGATTCCCCCGCAGCAAGTATCACTGCCTGTGTCATTCAACCACCCTCATAATTTCTTCCAAAGCTTTTTGAGATTCATCCTCGTTTTTGCTTTCAACCACAGCCCTGATTACATTTGATGTTCCTGAAGGCCTTATAAGAGCATTAGTATTGCCAATCTTGAATTTAACTCCATCCAAGTCAGAAATAATCTCATACTTCTGCTTGATTTTTTCCCCTATAAGATTCATTTTGTTTATTTTTTCTTCTTGGCTTTCAAGCTTGATTTTATGTTTCTTCACGAAATAAGTTGGAAATTTACTCCTTATCTCACTTGGATTCTGTAAGTAAGCAAGAATCAAGCTTCCAAAAGTTCCAGAGTTATACCAGCAGAATTTTGGGAAAGCATAGTGGCCATTGGGCTCCCCACAGAACTCTGCTCCAATTTCTATTGCCTTTCTTGAGACAAATATATCACCCACTCTTGTATACACAACATCTGCGCCCGAAACTTCATTGAGCATATGAGACGTATCCAAAGATGCAGATATTTTGCTCGGTTTTATTATGTGAGCAAATATTGCAAACAACTCGTCTCCTGATATCCATCCATTCTTATCAAAGGCAAAAATTCTATCTGCATCTGGGTCTGTTCCAACAACCAGGTCAGCATTCTCTTTCTTCATAATTTCATAAAGATACATTCTATTCTTTTCTTCAGGCTCAGGCTCCAACGAATAATCCGGTTTGGTACTGCAATTAACTTCAATTACACTTGCACCCAATTTCTTTAATAGTTTTGGTAAATGTAAAGAAGCACCACCGTTTGCACAATCAACTACAATTTTTTTACCGTTAAGAGACCTTAATTCTCCCATATATTCCTTTAGAGCAAGAAGAACCCTCTCCTCATAAATCCTTGAAAATTCTCCAAATTTATCTGATAATTCACCAGAGCTTTCAGACATCTTGAACTTCCCATCAAGAAATATTTCTTTTATTTTTTTCATATCCCCGTTGCTGAACCCATTGCCCCTTTGATAGAAGAATTTGAATCCATTCATCTCCCATGGATTATGGGAAGCCGTGATTATTATTGAAAAATCTGCTTTGTAATAATTGCCGGCAAGAGCAACTTTGTCGGATGTGCTGATTCCCAAATCAATAACATTCACACCAGTGGAGAGAATACCCTTTATAAGTGCTTCTTTTAGTGGTATTGAACTTTTCCTTGTATCATAACCAACCACTACTAATCTTTTTCCATACGTTCCAGCAGACCTTCCAAGTCTTTCCGCAAAATCTTCATTCAATTCCTCTGGATAATAACCTCTTATGTCATATCTCATAAAAACCTCTGGCACTTCAGTCATATTAATCCCCCTATTTCACCACGACACTCTTGGCAAGATTTCTTGGCTTGTCTGGGTCACACCCCCTCAAAACAGCGAGTTGATAGCCAAGAATTTGCATCGGAATTATGTGAGTAATCGGATCTGCGAATCCAACTTCAGGAACCTTTATGAAATGATCAAAAACTTCATTGTTTTCAGGACCCACGCCAATTATATAGCCACCACGACTCTTTATTTCCATGGCATTGGAGATCACATCCCTTTCCGTATCTTTAGTCACAAAAACTATGGTTGGTGTACCTTTCTCTATCAGGGCAATTGAACCATGCTTCAAATCTCCACCAGCAAATCCTTCTGCATGAATGTATGAAACTTCCTTAAGCTTCAGAGCTGCTTCAAGGGCAGTGGGATACATCAGGCCGCGCCCTATCGTGAATATGTGCTCTTCATCCTTCAATTTCTCTGCAAGCCTTCTTAGATATTTTCTCGTACTAAGGGCGGTTAAATTGTAAACCAATGCATGAAGATTCTTCAATCTATTCTTACCTTCTTCGAGCTTTCCCACAACAGCATGTGCTAGGAGCAATAGAACAGCAACCTGAGCTGTGTACGCTTTAGTTGAAACAACACCTATTTCAGGCCCCGCTTTTGTGTATATGGACTCATCAGATTCTCTATCAAGCGAGGACCCCCTAACATTCACTATTGAAAATACCTTTCCACCCACACTCTTTGCAGCCCGTATAGCTTCCAGTGTGTCTGCAGTCTCACCAGACTGTGAAACTGCAATAATTAACGTATCTTCATTCAAGAGTCCCTTGAAGTTAGAGAATTCAGAACCGGAGACAGCAATAACGTACTTGTTCGCGATTTTTGAGAAGAGGTAACTTCCAGTGAGGCATGCATAATAAGCAGTACCACATCCTACAAGTATGACATTCTTGTGTTTTTTTATCTCATCTGCGATGCTAAGCATGAAACTGTCATCTTGCTCTATGACTCTTTGAATGGTTTCATTCTGTTCTACAATCTCCTTAATCATGAAGTGATCAAAATCTCCCTTTTTTGCCTGCTCCGGGTCCCAATCTATGGTTGATATCTCTCTTTGAACTTCCTTGTTAAGGTCTATATTAAAAAACTTCATCTCTCCGTCAATGACTGCCATATCTCCATCTGAGAGATATATTACATTTTTTGTATAGTCTAAGAACGCAGGTATGTCCGATGCCGGAAAATAGTCTCCATCACCAACTCCTATCAAGAGTGGTGCCTTTCTTCTTGCAGCAATCATCCTATTGTCATTCTTATTTAGAATTAAAAGTGCATATTGCCCTTCAAGTTTTTTCAAAGTGGATTTGGTTGCCTCCACAAAGTCCTTCCCATTCTTCATTTCCTCCCCTATTAAGTGTGCTATTATCTCTGTATCAGTCTCTGACCTCATATCATGTCCTGAAAGTAATCTCTTAAGTTCCTGATAATTCTCTATTATACCATTGTGAACAAGAACTATGTTACCATGACAATCTGTGTGTGGATGAGCATTCTCCTTTGTCACGCCACCATGGGTTGCCCATCTCGTATGGCCAATACCGATAGAACCGGGCAGGTCAGTTAAATTGAGTCTTTTGTGAATATCATCAATTTTTCCTGCATCCTTTTTTATGAAGAACTCTCCATCATGTAAGGTCGCTATTCCAGCAGAGTCATATCCTCTGTACTCCAACTTCTTTAACCCTTGGAATATTATTGGCGCCGCCTTCCTCTTACCTACATACCCTATTATCCCACACATCCTTAATCATAATCATTTTTGTCAGGTATATATAATAAGTCCTTTAATAAAAAATTGATAATTTCTAAAACAACAAATTTTAAGGTTTTGGATATAATAGAGTGCAAAATTCAACATTTTTCATATTTCTCAAATTTTGTAATTATTAATCAGTTGCAAGAAAAAAAGTTTTATATAGTACATAGCCACCATCAAAAAAATTATAATAGTTTTTTCTTTACGTAATTCCTTGTTTTTCTTGCCTCTGCTTCCATATTTATCGGTTCTTTCCATATGTTATCCATGGCATCGAACAAGAAATCAGAGAACTTATTTATTCTTTCCTTGCCTACGAGGAATTTCTCCTTTCCAGAAGCGGTATATATGGCATTTTTTAGGAACGCATATAGCTGGTCATCCACTCTTAGTTTGAACTCTTTCCACTTATTGCTCCTTACAAAAAATTGAAAATTCTTCATATCACCATACATTTCTATTGATTTTCCATTCTTCTCTCCTCTCATAATGAAAAGCCTCAATTCTTCATCCATGAACCTTTGCCCATTCATCTCAACTTCTCTAGAGAACTTAATCCTCTTACCAGTACCATCCTCAATATACCTTATTATTTCTAACTCAGGAATGCCGAGCCATCCTGTATGAATCTTAATTGGTACTTCTCCCACAAATCCAACTATGCTGGACTGCGCAGTTGCGGGATGCTTGCCATCGGACGTCTTAAGCCTTATATCGACTAATTTTGGATTCTCTAAAGAATCTATCATAAAGAAATCTGCCCACACATCTTTTAATTTTGCCTCAGTAGAGCCAATAAGATCAAAGAGATAAATTTCGTGAATTGCCTTATCCAGTACGTCCCCACCCTGAACGCCATACCTATGTCCTCCATGGAGCATCTTCTTGATTCCAATTGAGTTGTATCGAAATGTCTCAACCGATGATATTCTAACCTTCCTTTCACTCAAAAATTTCTTTGCAAACAAGACCACCGGATTTTGCTCTTCTATGGCATCAAAGCTCCACTCACCTTCTTTGGTATTTACTATCTTCTTCTCCTCTCTCATTAGATAGGGTGGCTTTTCAGAAAAATGAAAGAATCCGTATTCCAAACTCTTCAATATATGTGAAGTATGAAGCTCTGATGGACTCGCATCATAAACAAGCACGTTGTTCATACCGTAAGCATACTCATACATATCTCTGGTATGTGAAAAAATCTTAGCACTTAGGTTCTCTTTCTTTAAAAATTTCTCCAAATCGCTTCTGGCTTTGGGGTTTATATCGCAAACTCCTTCAAGAATCACATTCACATCCTTTAAATCTCTCTGAAGTTTTACAAACTTCCCAAATGCAATCCTACCCCATTTACCATAACCTATTTGAAAAACGTGGACATTGGGTACCATCATAAATTGATTTTATCAGCCACATATATAATATTTAATGTAATTCTATACCAAGAT
>JAGGZI010000033.1 GCA_021162085.1 Candidatus Aenigmatarchaeota archaeon | reverse complement strand
TGAGAAATTAAACTTAGAAATCTCTGATTTCTTTTGTTTTTTCTCAATTTCTGAGAAATTAAACTTAGAAATCTCTGATTTCTTTTGTTTTTTCTCAATTTCTGAGACTTTCATATCAATCACTTCTATATTTTAAATATAATTTTATATTTAACTTTTAAAAAAGAATAATAACAAGGCTAAACACGGGCACGTAGCTCAGCTTGGAAGCCTTTCTTTTTCACAAAAAGAAAGCCTTCGGGGAAAGAAAAACTTCATTGAAGTTGGTGAAAGGAAAGTATGAGCAAATAGAGCACTGGCCTTCTAACCTATGTTAGAAGATTCGAAGGCTTTATGCCTCATGAGAGAAGAAAGCCAGGGGTCGAGGGTTCGAATGAGCCTTTCTTCAAAAGAAAGCCTTAAGGGAAAGAACTTGCAAAAGCTTCGCTTTTGCCAATTTTGAAGGAAGGGAGGATATACCCATAAGGAGGGAAACGACAAACTGACTTAGGTTCTGCCTAAGTCCATTATTTTGTCCCTCCGTAGGGTGAGTGTCCCTCCGTGCCCGCCATAAAAAAGTATTTAAACATACTAAATCATATCTTATGTGTGGGGTTTATGGCACGCGTAGTTACTCTTGTTTCTGGTAAGGGTGGAGTTGGAAAGACAACCATATCATCAAATCTTGGTGTGATACTAAACTCACTTGGAAAGAAGACTATAATTGTTGACGGAAATATTACAACTCCAAATCTTTCATTTCACTTGGGGGTACCTCTTTATCCAGTGACACTTCATGATGTTTTAAAGGGAAAGGCAAACATAAAGGATGCGTTGTACATTCATCCAAGTGGTTTAGGTCTCATACCAGGAGGTATAGGCATAGACGATTTGGAGGACATAGATTTAAGCAAACTCCCGAATTCTTTAAGGAAACTTGATAATGATGCTGATATAATATTGTTAGATGGAGCCGCGGGCCTTGGTAAGGAAGCGTTAAAGTCAATAGAGGTTGCTGACGATGTGATCATAATAACCAATCCAGATTTACCATCTGTAACGGAAGCGTTAAAGGTCAAGAAAATATCTGAAGAATATGGAAAGAATGTTGTTGGGGTCATAGTCAACAGGGTGAAGAGAAATAAGGCAGAACTCACAAGTGAAGAGATTGAAAATATGTTGGAGTTACCGATTTTAGGTAAGATACCAGAGGATCCAACCGTGATAAAAAGTATACACATGAAGATGCCAGTTGTTAATTTTAGTCCATACTCTCCATCCAGCATGGCAATCAGAAAATTAGGTGCAGATCTTGTAGGAGAAGAATTTAGAATGGGTGGTGTAGGATTCTTCCAAAAATTGATTAACTGGCTCAGGAAGTAATTCTCATTAATTTGTCTAAATTTATTTCAAGTGCAACAACAGGTCTTTCAAGTTCGAAATTTTCTAAAACCTCGGGATGAATTTCTCCCATAATGCCAATTTTCTTTCCATTTACAGTTATAGAAGCACATCTGCCTTCTATGAAGCTTTTGTGCCTTATTTCCTCCAGAGAATACTTTATACCAATCAGTCTCATTAGAGCATCCAATACTGATGATATGTTCTCGTATCCAATTGTATTATCAGTCAATATTATTGAGAGGTTTCTGATATCTTTTGTCTTTGTTTCCATACATTCGTCCATCTTAAGGACATTTCCAATCTCAAATATTTTTTGTGGATATTCAACATGTTTATTATTTGAAAGGAATCTTAGTCCGCCAGGAATCAGAGAATTTCTGAAAACCTCCCAGTTGGATGAAATAGGATTGGATATCTCTATGAGATTTTCATCACTTATTCTCATCTTCTTGAGCAGGTCCTCTTTACTGCTTAGAGTGAATGTCAATATTTCCTCTAAACCAAGTCCTATGCATATCTCTCTTATTTTGCTTGAAAACTCTTCTATATGTAATTCTTCTCCGTGAGTAAAGAATTTGGGCTCTTCTGGTTCTATGTTGTTGTATCCAAATGATATTGCAACATCCTCCATTATATCTCTCTCGCTTATGATATCGTTTCTATATGGTATGTATTTCACTTCAATTCTATTACCAGATATAACTGCATCGAATCTTGATTGCCTTAGTAGCTCTACCATTTCTTCGGGGGATATATCAAGTCCCAAAATTTTTCTGCACTCATCAATGTTCATCCATGCCTTCCTTGGCTTCAAGTCAGGTGTTATTATTTTATCTTTACCATAGTTAACTTCAACAGAATATACTTCTCCTCCCCTTTCATGTAAGGCAGTTACCATAATGTTAAGCGCTATTGAAATGTGTTCCAGATTGTGGCCAGAAACTTCTATGAACGCATTCCGTGTATTTTCATCAACTTTCCCTGTGTAATTTGAGTTTATTATCGGAGGCATGGAAAGAACATTATTCTTGCTGTCTATGAATATAGGATATTCTTTCTTGCCCTCCAAAAGATATCCATACTTTTTTCCCTTTGGATGTTCCTTTAAGATTTCTCCTAATGTCATCTCTTTTGAGAATCCAAGAGGTACAAACTTTAGTTCATTAGATTTAAATGTTGTGTATCTTATTGGCCCCTTGATTTTGTCATAATCATAAACTCCTATTGCTGCAAGGTCTCTATTTCTCCCAAATGTTTGTGCAATCTTTTCCTGTAATTGTATTATTTGTTTTATGGCATCATCACTGAGCTTTAAATTTTTCACAACTGCGCAAACTGTTTTTGGTCTTACATTCTCTACCTTTTTATCAACTATAACTTTCAGACCAGACTTTTTAATTTTGAATTCAGGCAGGCCTTCTTTTATCTTATAATGACCCCTTAATTCTCTTGCTATTCCCTCAACGCTCCATAGGTCAGGTCTGTTCGTGTCCTTTATATCAACCTTTATAACATCTTCATTTTCTTCTTCAATTTCACCCTTTACAAACAATATTCCATTATTCCTTAATTCATCTATGTCTATTTTTCTTCCTAGCAAGTTTTCTAAATCCTTCAATGAAAATTCTATCGTTGGCATCATAACACCTTTGAATTCCTTAACCATAAGAGGTTTTGTGAAAACAATTCTCTAACATCTTTTATGTTCAGTGAGCACATTGCAAGTCTGTCCAATCCGATCCCCCATGCTATTACAGGGACCTTTATGCCAAGAGGTTCAGTGAGCTCCTTTCTGAATATTCCAGCCCCTGCAAGTTCCATCCAACCAAGATCCTTGTGTTTTATGCTTATCTGTACGCTTGGCTCAGTGAATGGGTAATAGTCTGGAAGGAATTTAACTTCATCTGTGTTTCCAAACTCTATTGCAAACATCTTCAGTAGTCCAAGTAGGTTTTTCAAGTTCATGTTTTCCCCTATTACAAATCCTCCAAGTTGGTTAAACTCAACAAGATGTCTCGCATCTATGACATCCGGTCTATAACATCTAACAAGGCTGAAGTACTTCCCTGGAATTTCCACTCCCTTGAATAGATATCTTGGAGATATCGCGGTATCATGCGCCCTTGGCATGAGCTTGCTTGCCTTTTTCTCATCCCATTTATATTTCCAATTCTCTTCATGAGAGCGCTTGACCGCTTCAACAAGTTTTTTGTCCGGTAGATTGCCATATTCTGGATTTTTCAATGAGTAAGTATCTGTCCAATCTCTTGCTGGATGATTTTGGGGTTGAAACAAAGCATCAAAGTTCCAGAATTCTGTCTCTATTGTTGGACCGGTCATCTCTTTGAATCCCAGTTCCACGAGTTTTCTCCTCACCTTGATTATGAATTTCTGATACGGATGAATCTTTCCTGGATAAATTGGTTTTCCTACAGCCTTCACATTATATTTTTTAAACTTAACATCTCTCCATAGACCGGTTTTTATGAGGGATGGATGAAGATTTGTTATTTCCTTTCCAACGAACTCTCTTGCCTTTTTTTCTATATCTTCCCTGATTTTTTTGATGAGATTTCTTTTAAGCAATATTTTTATTTGTTCATCGCTAACAGGTTCTCTTTTATCAATTTTTTTAAGCAATTCGTACATCTCGTACTTGGATGGAGATTTCTTTAGAACCAGGTTACCATTCTTAATCTCAACCCAGCCATTCTTCTTTGCCCATTGGAGGGCTATGTTGAAGTTCTCTACAGATTCCTTTAGATTCTTTATGCTATTCTCTTTTTTAACTTCTTCCAATAACTTTAGCTCGGGTAATCCTTCTTTAAGATACTTCCTTCCCTCTTCGGTTAGTTCATACATTGTGACACCTATTAGTTTTTAAGTTTTATATTTTATATAATCTTACTAAATTAAATAAGTGAGATGATGCTCTCAATAGTTATACCAACATTGAACGAGGAGAAGTATCTGCCCAATCTTCTCTCTGATTTGAGGAGGCAAACTTATAAGGATTTTGAGATAATAGTTTCTGATGCAAGGTCTAATGATAATACGGCAAAGATAGCCAGAAAGTACGGATGCAGGGTGGTCTTTTCTAAAAGAAAGTGTCCAGCCCGTGGGAGAAATGTGGGAGCTAAAGTGGCGAGAGGAAAATATTTACTTTTCTTAGACGCTGATGTAAGAATACCAGATAGAGACTCCCTGAAAATTTTGATGGATGAGGTAAAAAGAAAAAACATAAAGCTAGCAACATTTTATTTCAGGCCATATGATGGAAATAGATTGGATATTCTTGTGTCCAAGATACTTGTTTTAAGCTTAAAAATTATAAGTCTTTTTGAACCATTTTCTCCTGGCTTCTGTACATTAATATCAAAGGATATTCACGAAAAAATCGGTGGATACAATGAGGATCTCTTTATGGCGGAAGATCATGACTACGTCAAAAGGGCATCGAAGTTTACTAAGTTCTTTGTATTGAGTAAGCCACACATACTTTATTCTTTAAGGAGATTGAAACATGAGGGCAGGTTGAAATTGTATTTGAAGTACATATTTGTGACACTTTACAGGGCATTGAATGGAGAGATTACGAAAAAGATGTTTGATTACAAATTCGGCGGTTACTGATGTGTTCTTATCCCATATCTTATTCCCAATACACCACCTATGATTGTTATTCCCCAAAAACTTATAAGTCTTTCCAAGAATATAGCTACCGCAGAGACATCTGCAGATACGCCGATTAAAATGAATGAGGATATGATGCCACCCTCTATGATTCCCAATCCGCCTGGGGTTGCAGGTATTGTTGAAAGGATAATTGATATTCCAATTATTATGAGTATTTCTAAGACTCCAATATGGTAGTTCAACGACATGAAGATGAACAAAAACTTCAATACATCAAAAACCTTCATCATTGTTCCATAAATTATTGCCTTTGAAAAAAGTTTTTTGTCTTTAAAACATCTCTTGAATGATTCTTGGAATTCCTTGTATCTTGTCAGTATCTTCCTTTCAAGCGGTCTTAACCTTTTAATTTTTTTTATGGACCATAGTATCGTTTTGTTTATGAAATTTTTATTCGAGTAAATGCCAAGCAAGCTTCCAAACCCTATGATGGTTAATATAGTAAAAATCACCAATGATACAGAAAGCCATGCCGGTGGCTGTATGTAAAATGTTATCAAAAGCATTGAGATTACAACCATCATTGCTGATATGAGAAATTCTGTTGTGAGGTCTGAGAGTATGATAGCAAATCCTCTCCTCATTGGTATTTTAAATTCTTTCTTAAGCAGGTAGGCTCTTACTGGCTCTCCCCCTAATTTTGCTACTGGAGTTAAGTTGTTTATCGCCAGACCAATGATTAAAATTTTAAACAGACTCAACAACGGCACATCATAATTCGTACTCTTTATGAATGATTTCCATCTAAGTGTCCAGAGCAAAAGAGTTATAATGGCGGATATTATTGCAAGTAAATAAAACCAAAGATTTATTTTTAGAAGTTGAAGAAAAATTCTCTTAAGTCCTATCATGTAAAATACTACTCCAAATATGAGAAGTCCAGCAATGAACAATAGAATGGTAAATAACGATCTTCTCATATCATCAATCCTCTGTAGAGATTCTCCAATTTCTTTGCGCAGCTCTCAATTGAGTATTCCCTGGCGGTTGCATATCCATTTTTTATTATTTCCTTCCTGAGTTTGGGGTCATTTAGAATTCTTAATATCTTTTCTGGTATTTCGGAGTCCTTGTTGAATAATAGACCATTTTCCTCATCTTTAACAAAATCCTTAAACCCAAGGCGATTTGAAACTACAACTGGGCATCCGTATGCCATTGCTTCAAGAACGATTAGCCCCTGTGTTTCTGTTCTGGATGCGCATACCAATACATAGGATTTTTTGTAGAGTTCTATTATTTTTTCATCTGATATGTAGCCAGTAAATTTAACATTTTTCTCCAATTCCATTTTTCTAACAAGATCCTCCAGATTTTTTCTATACGGACCATCAGATGTGATTATCAGGTTTGCATCAATCTTCTGAGAAATTTTTTTAAACGCCTTTATGACGGAATCAATTCTTTTTTCTTTTGTAACCCTTCCAACATGGAGAATGGCTGGTTTTTTGAATTTTTCGGTTCTTTTTGTATTTTTTATTTTTATTCCAGTCGGAAGGACTTCTATTGGCTTTTTTATGCCATATCTTCTCAAGATTCTTTTTATTGGAGTGCTTGGGGTTATTATAAGGTCCGCTCGGTTGAAGAACCATTTCGTATATTTTTTGACCATCTTTTTATTGTACTTTTCAATGAACTTTCTCTTGGAGAGGTAGTGTACATAGTCTGTGACAAATGTATGGTATGTCATGACGATTGGAACTCTCATATATTTTGCTACAGATAGACCAAGAAGTCCTACTGAGGCAGGACCATGTATGTGAATTATATCCGGTTCTATATCCTTTATAATTTTCATTATCTTCAGGGACGGAAAACCAATTCTATACTCTGGATAAGGTCTGAATTTGAACGATATCAATGGGTGAATGTACTTGCTCTTTGGAGTCTTATCACCCTTTGGACAGAATATGTGTACCTCATGACCATTCTTTCTAAGCTCGTCTGCAAATAAGTCTATCGACGTCACTACTCCGTTAACCTGCGGTTTGTATGTGTCTGTAAAAAAGGCTATTTTCATAGAATCATTTTATATTTTATTAATTAAATTATTATCAAAAGTGGTGATTTCATGCCTGAAGAGAATAAGATAGATAGTTTGTTGAGAAGAAGAGGATTCATATGGCAGAGTTCGGAAATTTATGGCAGTCTCTCCGGATTTTATGACTATGGTCATCTAGGTACATTGATGAAGAGGAAATTTGAGAATCTATGGAGGAGCTATTTTCTTGGTTCAGATAAGAATTTCTTTGAAATATCTACATCAACGATAATGCCAGAGGAGGTCTTCAAGGCGTCTGGCCATCTGGACCATTTCACAGATCCCGTTGTAAAATGTAAAAAATGCGGATTTGTTGAAAGGGCAGACCAACTACTGGAGCGCCAATTACATGAGAAATTTGAGGGGCTTGATAAGGGGGAACTATCTCATTTGATAAAGAAGCATAATGTTAAATGTCCAAAATGTGGTGGTGATTTAGGAGAGATTGAAGAAATAAATCTAATGTTTCCGGTTGACATAGGGCCATACTCGAAGATAAGGGGATACCTAAGACCAGAGACCGCTCAGAGTTCTTATCTTAATTTTCTAAGGGAATTTAATTCTCTCAGGAAGAAACTCCCCATGGGACTTGCCATAATTGGAAAAGCCTTTAGGAATGAAATATCTCCAAGACAAGGTGTTTACAGAATGAGAGAATTCACGCAGGCGGAGCTTCAAGTGTTCTTTGACCCGGAGAAAATAAACGAGGCTCCATCGTGGGAGAAAATAAAAGATTACAAACTAAGGCTTACTCCAGTTTCTTCCAGGGATGAAGTGATAGAGATAGCATGTGAGGAAGCTTCCACAAAGTTAGGGCTTCCAAGATATTACCTTTACTTCATGACCCTCATCCAAAAATTTTACGTAGAGATTCTGAGGGTGGACAAGAATAAAATCAGATTCTTTGAATTATCAGAAGAGGAGAGAGCGTTTTACAACAAGATTCATTGGGACTTAGAAGTGAATATAGAAGGATTCAATGGCTTTGGTGAAATAGCCGGCCTTCATTATAGAACCGACCATGACCTGAAATCCCATCAGAATCTATCCGGGAAGTCTCAGGAAGTTTTCCACAAGGGCAAGAGGTTCATACCACATGTAATTGAGGTAACCTTTGGCGTGGATAGAAATATATATGCCCTTCTTGAGTTATCGTGCCACAAGAGAGATGATAAGGTTGTATTATCTCTCCCACCAAAACTTGCTCCTTTTGACTGTGCGGTCTTCCCGCTTGTTAACAAGGATGGATTGGATGAAAAAGCAGAGGAGATATACAATGAGCTTAGAAAGTATTTCAACTGTTTTTATGATGGAAGCGGTTCTATAGGGAGGAGATATGCCAGACAGGATGAGATAGGTACTCCACTCTGCATAACAATTGACTATGATACAATGAAGGATGACACTGTGACAGTTAGGGATAGAGATACAACCAAGCAAGTTAGGGTTGAGATAAAGGATCTAAAGGATAAAATAAGTGAATTTTTGGAAGAAAGTTAATTACACTCCTCTTGGTTTTTGCAAATCACTTTTCTTCTTTTTTTCTCTCACAACTTGCTTTTCCAGTCGGTCGAGCGCTTCATCAACGGCTGCAATTGCGTTCCAGCTCGATGATTTACTTATAAAAAGTCCGTCAGAAGTCATAATTCTGGTTCTTATTGAATAAAGTTTGTCACCACCTTTTTTATATTGTTTTATATGAACGAACATATAATCTATCCTATCGAACATCTTACCAAGCTTCTTAACCGTATCTCCAATCATCTTATCTATTTTATCTCTATCAAAGAAGTTATCTATGTTGTCCAATCCAGCTATTTGAACATATACTCCCCTTTCTTTCTCTGTTGATGCTATGATTTCAAGAATATCCTTTGGTGTTATTATTCCTATTGGTTCATTGTTTTTTGTTACAATGATATACGATTTTCCATATTTTTCCATGACGTCTATCGCTTCCTTTAATCCTATCTTATTGCTAACAACAATTGGGTTTGTATCCATGATTGTTGTTACAGGTAGCTTGTAGTCTGGTATTACATCTCCAGTAAGGTCCTGTTTTCCTGGAATTCTCTTAGGAATAATAACTTTGAGAAAGTCAACCGAGTCAACTATTCCAACAAGTTTTCCGTTCTCATCAACAACTGGAAGACGGCTTATACTATATTCCTTTATCTTTCCTCTTGCCTTTCCGATAGTTTCATTTTTTTCTATCACTTCAGGAACGTTTATGATGTCCTTCATAGAAGAATTTATGATATGTTTTGATGCTCTTATAACATCTCTTTGATATACAAGACCAAGTAAGGTTTTTCCCGAGAAAACTGGAAGGGCATCGCTATCACTTTCAAGAAAGAGTCTTGCAACTTTTGTAATGCTATCGTTCTCGTTAACTTCAGGTAGATTCTTTCTTACTATAGTTTTTGTTTTTGTGTTTGGTGGGTAGTCCCTTCTTATTATATCACTTAGTGACACAATTCCTATGAATTCATCTCCTTGAAAAACAGGAATAGCTTCATGGTTTTTGAGGTGGTTGATAATTTCAGATATACTGACATCTGGTCCAACCTTTGGAAAATCCTTCCTTATTATTTTTGATACGTCTGATATTTCCATAAAATCACGGGGTTATTCTTATTATCTCATAATATGTTACGTCTTTTTCTTCATCTACAACGGCCCATAACATTTTTGCTCTTATGTTATGTGCAAGTCTTACAGCGCGTGATAATTCTGCATATGAAAACTTAAAGTCTTCTGGTACAGCATGAACTATCCATTTTGTATGTTCTTTGGCTGATTTTGGTCCTTTCTTAAGTTTAACACCACGATCATAAACTCTGAAATGGGTTCCAAACTTAAATCCCGTTCTGACGAGGAATCCTCTTTCCCTTAGATCCTTGTATACGGTGTATTTTTGTGGGAATTCCTCATCTATTTCGGATGCCCTTTTATAGAATTTCTTTTTGTCAAGTTTTTTCCTCCCTTCTTTAACTGTGATCTTTTTTCTTTCTATGAGATGAAGTGCTTCGTAAAGATTCAAAACAAGATGGTCTTCTATGATTTTTCCATAACACCCTATATTGTAAACTTCTTCGGCTTTCTTTTTATCCCATATTATTACTTCATTACCAATTAATTCCCCTTCATATACCTTATCAGTTTTCATATCTTTATGCCCTCCATACTCATCTTCAGTGTACACTCTTTGCAAAATTCATCCTTTTTGTCATCAACATATGAGACAGAATTTGCAAAATACATAACGCATTCATGATTATGACAATGCGGCAATCCGAACATATGTCCAATCTCATGAATAACTTCTTTTAGGGTCCTCTTTATCAATAAATCAAAGTTTTGTGGCTGGCCATAAAATGTTGGGTTCAGTCTATTTGTGCTCACTATGGCGACGTCTTTACGAGCTTCACCAAATGCAAAGTTGAGGTCACCAGAGTAAATATCATATGACGTCACACCAACTATTTTTTCATTTGGATTTTTAATTTTCTCCAATTCATTGAGTAGCATCTCCGCATTGTATTGATCTCTAAATTTGTCGTACGATGAATCAGGAATGTTAATTTTGGAGTCTAATATGAACTTACTCTTGAACCTTCTGTTCAATTCCCTCGTGATTATATCCAGAATGTTTGGTTGAATATCGCCAATTGGAATTATCCTTATGTTCATTTTCATACACCTTAAGTTGTATTTGTTTATGGTGGGAAGGGTGGGAACTTGACCCACAAGGAACCTACGGTTCCTTTCAGTTCTTGAAAATCATGGATTTTCAAGTTTGGAAATTTTAATTTCCAAATCTCAGGCACTCCTGATTCCTCCATTAAAATAATTGGCAAATCCAAAGGATTTGCAAACAAAGGAAGGGAAAAGTAATCCCTTGAGAGGGGGAACCATGGTGCCCTTCGCTGGGTTTTGAACCCACGACAACTACCTGTCTCACGGACGTAGATTTTATCTACATCATCTTCAGGGTAGCGCTCTCCCAGGCTGAGCTACCTTCCCAGTCTTTAAATTTAGATGTTTAACCTTATTTAAAATTACTCTTTTATAAATTAAAAGTTTTTGTGAAGATTTAGAATTGGCGCCTCGGGCAGGATGTTCTTATTCCCCTAAAAGAAAATGCAAAGCATTTTTAAGTTTTTGGGAGTAAAGACACTTTTTTTGAAAAAGGGTCTTTTTCGAACCTGCAACCTTACGGTTAACAGCCGTACGCTCTTCCGTTGAGCTACCGAGGCATCATGAAAATTACAAAGTAATTTTTATTTATGCAAATAATTAGATGATGGGAAATATTTAAGTATTTATTTCTTTTCCATTTCCTTTAATTTTGCAGGGAAATATTCATCTACAACATACCTGAGTCCGTATTTCAACAAGGCCTGTTGTTCTGCCTTTTTCTTTATCTCTTCCCATGTTTTAAGCTCTTCCAATAACCTCTTGTCACTTCTGTATCTTGGATCTTTTTTAAGCTCCTTTATCCTTTTTAAGTCAACATCCTTAAGCTTGTCGGACCTTAGTTTATACTTTTTTATGTCTGTTGCGGTCACACCAATCCACTTTGCAGATGGTGTTGCAAGCATTTTATTTATGTGTGCTGACTTAGCAGAACCAGCCATTATAACCATCGCTATGTGTAGCCCCCATGGGTCACCGTCGGTGAATATGTATACTGGGAGTTTCTTTATCTCATTCAACCTTTTTATTAATCTTCTTGTTGCTCTCGTTGCCTGTCCTTCGAGATTGACGAGTATGGCATTGAATTTCTTGTGCGCATTTTCTTCCATAAACCTGTTGTACATACCAGATGTTTCTATTGCTATAACTCTTTTTGCGTTGCATTCTACAATTTCTGCTTCACTCATTCTTGGTCCTATTGTTTGCCCATCTGCAGTCTGCAGGCAGTTTATTTTCATCATCTTACCGGATGGATTCTTGAACTTGAGAGTTAAATCACCATAAACAGCACCACCGGGATTTGGTATTATGTGAAAATTCTCTCTTGGCTCGCCAATCATGGCTTCTATATCTTCTATTATGTTGTCTGATTCGGGCTGCTCATCAAATTTCAGCTTTTCTCCCCACGACTCTGAAATATAGTAAAGGCCTCTCTTTGTTTCATGCTTTAACTCCTCTTCTACAAGGTCCTTACAGAAACTGGCCACCTTGAGCATCTGAGCCATGGGCTTAACATGTCGTATGTTTCCTGCACTTCTCATAATTGTCTTGTTCCCTATAACATAGCAAAGACTCTTTGGATCAAAGACTATGTTGTTTGTGGTTCTCGATGGAATTCTAAGGTACGGAACTTTATGATTTTTTGCTTGTTCCACCACGCTCTTTCCAATCTCTTCCAACTTCTTCTTAATTATTTTCTTTTCCTTTACTTTCATGGGCAACCAAATCCTTTTTTACAACTTTTTCTATTATTGGCTGTATATCAATTTTAGTTTTTATGCCAGCCAATTCTTTGGCATTCTCTATTATAAGTGGTATATAATTTTCAAAAATACTTAATCTTTGTGTTTCTCTCTTCACTCGAGTCTGTTTTCTTATATACATCAACATTCTTCTTGCACATTCTTGGACGGCAAGTTTTATCTCCTTTATTATTTCCGGGTAGTTTGCTATTGCTTCTTTGCTCTCGGATGTATATGGAACCCAAGCAGATGCTATATGAACCAGGATTATCACAGGACCTCGTGGTAGGGCATTTCCAGATTGTTCCAAACCATATCTTCTCCACCTAATTGATGAGACAGCCTTGGTTATTGCGCATCCCGATGGATCATAAAGTAGTGGTATTTTGTTTGCAAACCTCATTAACTTTGCCTGCTCTCCAGTCTCTTCATTTTTCTTCAGTTCTCCTCCATAGGCAATACCAGCCTCAATTTGAAATGGGATTCCCCTATAAACAGACGGATCTCTTGTGATTGTTGTTATGAACTCGGCGTTTATTTCTTTGCTTAGACCCTCTCTCAGTAATTCCTCTCCAATAGGCGATAAGCAGTCTGTCGGTGGGCGCATGAGCTTAACTCTTTGCATTGCCTTGAGTAATTTTTCCTGCTCTTCGTGGGTGAGTGATTGTGGTTTTCTTGTCAGGTCAATTCCAGCAAGCCTACATATTTCCTCTGCTGAATTTGCACCAACTCTTGAGAATTCATTCTGCAGGAATGCCGAAATGTTTCTTGATTTAGTGCTCTTCAACATTCTAATGAGAATACCAAGTTCTACACCATATGGATGTGGTTTTATTTCTTTTGGCCTCTTTGAAAGTTTGTTTACGGCTCTCGGAAAGTCAAATACTTCTCCAGTTGGTGACTTATATTTTATATGAGCCCATGGATTTACTATTGCAGTTTGCTTTATGTATTCATATGGTGAATGATATCTTTGTATATACTTACCTTCGATTATGATTGATATTTTTGTTCCAGTAGGATGTTTTATTCCACTCTCAATAAGGTCTTCTTTCAATATTTCAGGCTCGTTTTTTAGAATATCAATCTTCAGATGAAAGACATGAACTTTTCCATTCTTGTTTGGTTTGCTGTATATTATTGCAGGATGTCCTGTGGTTAATTGGGCATACAGGACAGATGCAGAGATACCTATTCCCTGTTGGCCTCTACTTTGTCTTAGTCTATGAAATTTTGATCCATATAACAACTTTGCAAATATTCTTGGTATCTGGTCTCTAAGTATACCAGGACCATTATCCTCTACTGTTATTTTGTAGCGATTCTCTTCTAACTCCTTTATCTCAACTTCTATCTCTGGGAGAATGTTAGCTTCCTCGCATGCATCCAGAGAATTATCAACAGCTTCCTTTACAACCGTGAGAAGAGCCTTTGATGGATTATCAAATCCAAGTAAATGTCTATTCTTCTCAAAAAATTCTGCAACAGAGATGGCTCTTTGTTCAAGTGCCATGTCTTTTGCTGTCTTAGCTTTATCTTCCTTTTTCATTAAATTCCCTTCTCTCCAGATATTTATAAACTTTTCTATGAGAGGAACCGTTTATAAGCATCATGATAGCTTCTGTAGCCTTATGAATCTCTTCGTAACTTGATATTATAGATACGGTGTTACCATAAACAGATACTACTGAACCGGTGCTATCTTCAATTATCTTTCTGGTTTTCCCCTCCTTTCCAATTATTCTACCTTTTATCCTTTTTATACTTTTCTGTGTTTTAAGATATTTTTTAAGTTCTATTATTTCGAGTGAATTATCCTCATCCAGTAGTTTGAATGAATTTACTGGACTGAAACCTCTGCCTATTGCCTTTATGATGTTGTTAGTTCTCCATATATCGAGAGGTTCCCCACTGATTTTTATAAGGTTTTCTTCAATAGATATATCCGTTTTTGTTTTGCTCTTCAAAATTTTCAAACAACTCTTCAAGACCTTAACTCGGTCTTCTGGAATTCTTATGGTCTTGATCATAGGATTCACTATATTTCTATATTTTTTAAGTAGCCTTTCTTCTTCAGTGTGGCTGCCTGGTTCCTTGTATATCTCCATACGATATCGCCGCGCTCGTCACCATGTGCTTCCCATGGTTTTATCAAAACTATATCATCTGTTCTTGTCCACACTCTTTTCTTCAGTCTTCCGGGTATTCTACAAATACGTTCCTTACCATCTTCACACTCAGCGAGAAGCCTGTTGGCTCCAAGCATATTTACAACTTTACCAAGCACCTCTCCATCTCTCGGAACTCTTATCCTAATCTCTTCTTCCATAAGAATCACTATAGTCTAAGTAAGATTGTTGTTCTATATAAATTTCTACCATCTTTTCTCGTTGCAAGGGAGTATGATTTCTCCTTTTTCTTAACGTTTGGAACGTTTTTGACTATGGTGTTAATAAGATTTTTTGGAGTTATATAGATGTCTATTCCATTTTTTGTTCTCTCAGTTTTTGTTATGAATCCATCCCTGTTTTTTATCAGTTTACCTATGATTTCATACGCCTGTTTTATTTTATTCTCGTTGTTAGATCGTAATTGAATGATTGCCTCATAGTATCCACCTTTAACCTTGCCGCATAAGTCACACAATACTTTTTTCTTCACGAGTATTGTTTTCCTTTTTTCCGTTTTTTCAAGTCCGTATATTTTTCCACGGACCAACACATTCACAAGAAATGAGTTATCATTAATTTGTTTTTTATCTATTTTAATATTTTCTATTTCTCCTTTTGACTTGATGTGCTTTTTGATTATTTCATCCGGAGATTTTACTCTTTTCCATCTACCACCAAGCTTCACCCTACCACACGATTTACATACTTTAACTTCTATTCTCTTTGGTATCGAGAATAGATTTTTTTCTTCAAGGAAGCAATCCTTACACAAACCATCATACAATTTGTTGGTTTTTCTTCCACACTTCGGACAAATATACTTCATATGAATAATTTATTCCTCATGCTTAAATTCTTACATTAGAACATCAGTATATGTACCATAAGTTTAGTTCGACCCAATAAGGCTCGTGAAAATCTTCTCCCTGCGAGACGAAGTAGCTTATCTTTTGGTGCTCTCCCGAGAGAGTCTTTAGGACATTCCACCAATCATTTCCTGCTGCCCATATGGTCGAGGACTTTACCAATGCGCTAACATCATCTCCATATCCATAATCAATCCAAACTGCTCTTCCGGATGTGTTGTTCAATATTGCTCCAGGCCTACCACTTGATGTGGTCAATATTTTTCTATTTGAATCTCCGTCAACAGGTTCTATATCATTTTCTGTGAAATCATCAAACACATAACCCTCCGAAGAAGAGTGCTTCATGAAATTAAATGCTGTATATTTTCCACCTTCATCTATCTTATCCACGATAAAGCCAAAGTATTTTGAGTTGTGTTCTATTGAGAAGGTGTCTCCCTCCGAATATCCAAGTTCATCGGGTTCAAATACACCATCACCATTCTTATCAACATCCACCTTACAGTAATATCCACCACATCCCGTGTTGTTCATTCTTACAAGATAGTTTTTGTTTTTCCATAATGTGAAGTTTCCAATACCAGTAGAATTAGCCTTTACATATACTCCCACACCATAGAAATATTTTTGTATATAATAGTTTTGCTTTTTGGGACCATCTGGATTCACAAACGTAAGGTTTCCTCCTGATAGGCCACCACTTGTAATTCCGAATATTTCTTTTTGAAGATTAGCATTCAAGTCAATAGAATTGGAATCAACTACTTCAACTACACCTCCATTTCCCTCTAGGAATGTCTTAATTTTATCGATGTTGTCATTTGCCTGGTCAATCGAGTCATCACTCGAAGAGGATTTGGTTAAGAAAATCACGTCCATGCCGTATCTATTGAAGTTATCATAGGAGAAGGGAAAAATTTCAAAGTCAATTAATCTATTATTCACAAAGCTTGGACTTAAAATACTCCTTATGAAGACCTTCTCCGCAGTAGCATCACATGTTGTACAGTTAAATCCGATTCTTATTTTATTTTTCAATGAACCCCTTGTGTAAATCCCATAGTTTATCTTTCTTGATGACGTAACCCTTATGAATTCATAGTATATCTCCGATTCATTTTTTCCCATTATATTTTGAAGAAAGCTTTCTCTGCCATCACTTATTTTATCTGTGGTTGCTAGGAAGTCCATCCCTGTTGTGGTAAGCACTTTGTCATTCCAATTGATTTTTTCGGAGAACGGATAAAGAAATGTGGGTATTGTCATAATAACAATTACCGAAACCAATATTATTTCTATCATGTGTATGAATCCTTTTCTCATTACCATAGCCTTATATCGATTTTTGTTGGTTGATCATCGGTGACACCATACCTCTCCAGATTGATTACAGTTATTCCAGAGGGGATGTTTTTCATACCGCATACAAAGTTGAAGCTGTTGTTCACAAAGACCATTAGTTGAAAGTCTCTCTCTTTCTCAAGGTTCAACTCTCCTTTAATTACATTGTAATCGGTGGTGCATGTCTTATTGAATTCTATCATTTTCGTGGAGTTTAACTCATAAGGACTTATTGCAAGCCCATCTCTTGAATCTTTCAACAGAATATCACTTATCATAAAGGTCTCAGCATACAACCTATTCTCAAGACTTCTTTGATGATATTGCGGTATAGTGTTTGCAGCTTCTATTGATATGTAGGTAACAACCGATATGAAGATTATCAGAGAGAATATGTATTCTATGTTAAACTGGCCTTTCAAAACAACACCTCATAAAATTCCTATTTTGAGTATCAATATGTAAATAGGGAATCCTACTCCAACCATAATCAGGCTATGCTTTATCCCTGCAAATACAGAGTTCTCTCCAATCTGGCCAGCAACCAATCCGGAGAATATACCTTGAATGAGTATCATTGAGAGGAAGACCGATTTGTAATAACAACTACTACCGGTTCCAAGAGCAAAGACTCTACACAAACTTGTAAAGAAGGAACATATTGGAGCACTCATTCCACCACTTATAGATTCACACGGGCCTCCAGAAGATGTCATACCACCAATTGCCATGAGTCCATTTGTGGAGAAAGATGTTAGTATCTTCGTTAGTGCAAGTATTATTCCTATGAACATGAAGTAAATCAAGTACATTGCAAATATATGCTGGGTCATTGCGCTTTTCCTTTCCTTTTCAGCTTCTTTTATTATTGTTGTATCCATTGCTATGCTTCTCATGGTTGAAACTATGTCTCCTCCACTCTTGTATGCTTCAACTATTATCTCCATTGACCTGTTTATCATACTGCTTTCCTTTATCCTCTCAGATAGCATTTTTAAAACTTTGTCAAGAGATACTCCCCATGTCAACTGATTGTGCATTCTTTTGATCTCTCTGGACAATTTACCATAGTCTCTCTTTGAGCATACCTCTATTGCCTTTGGCAGAGTCATTCCACTCCTGCTTTCTTCTACAAGGTCCCTCAGGAAATTTGGTAGCTGGTCTTCCATTGCGGCAACATCTCTTACCCTGAAATACATGTACATGAAGTAAGGAATGACGCCTATTATGAGGGCGAACAACGACGCCACACCAAGCATTCCAACATCCCCAAAGAATATGATTGCTGTTAAAATTATCAGGATACCACCAATTATTGGAGGTATATAGGTCACATACTCTTTCGTTCCCCATTCACCAATTTTTTTCATTCACATCACTTGAGAGGAGATATTTTCTTAAGGAAAATTATGAATAAAGTTGAAATAAGTGGAAGTCCGATGAAAATGACCAGGAACTGGGATATCACAATAATATTGACAAGATTGGCGCCCAGTCCAAAAGCGCTCATCATAGATGACATAACTATGAAAAATATTGAACCGACTATTATCAGGGTTATGTAAACTTCGAGCATAGTTGACATTGCCTGAGAATATTCACTCATCCTTCTCCTGTAATCCTGCATAAAGCTATTGGCCTTTTCATGAAGATACATTGAGAGATTTCCACCGCTTGATATGGTTGTGCTTATTCCCCACAACAATTCCTTAAAGTCCTCTGATGGAGATTTCTCCGCGGCCTTTCTTAGAGCCTCTGTGATATCCATTCCAAAAAGTTCAATGTTTTCTGTTATTTCCTTTGCCTCTCTACTTATCTCTCCATAATCTTTGAATCTAGAAAGGATTTTAAATATACTCTTTGGTGGAACGTTACCACCGCTTATCGTTGCGAGGTAAAGTGTTGCAAACGGAAGTGTGAAATCTATGTTTCTTTTCCTTTCCTTTACCATCATTGACGGATAGATATAAAAAAAGAAAAATATTCCCACAGAAAAAACCATGGATAATGAAAATGAGAAAATAAATCCCATTAAAACCGAAAATCCAGGTATGAAGAGTGTTATGAGGAACACGAATGGAAACTCCATCACAAATACCATAATCGAGGTCATGAATGCTATTGACAGGTACTCTCTCAAGCTTATCTTAATATTTGCCTTTTTAAGATCAGGTTTTAGACTTTCAAAATAAGGAAGGTATTTTTCAATCCATGATGAGAACATTTTGTATGAAAAATTTTTATACCATTCCACAAGATCTGTTGTAAATGACATCAATAACCCCTCAACATTTCAATGAGTTTCTGTGAATTGGCATAGTACATCCTAACTATCTTACCAAACTCCTCGTAGTCTCTCACATTTCTTTTCAGTGCCATATCCAGTATTTCAGCTCTTTCCTTGATGTCTCTCTTTATTTTTTCAGGGGATATGCCAAGATATTCAGACAACTTCTTGAGTATTACACTCCCATTTGGGGAGTAAAAACTATCACTTACAGGATCCCATTTAAAGACCTCATTTACAATCACTTTATCTTCTTTTTTGTCGTATCTTTCTACCTCAAGTACTTCGCTGACTCTTCTCAAGTAAGCAGGGCCTTTCTTGACCCTCTTTAAAAATATTATTATATCTAAGTTTTCTATCAAACTGGGTGAAAGGTTTATGGGTTCGGTTGTTAATCTGTCCATGAGCTTGTCAATGTTCTCTGCATGAATAGTGGACAATCCAGGATGTCCCGTTACCATCTGTTGGAACAAAACGTATGCCTCCTTTCCCCTCACCTCACCAACTATCAGATAGTCTGGCCTTTGTCTTAAACTTTCCCTGAGTAAATCATACAGATCTACCTGACCAAATTTCTTTTCTCCTATCTCTGATATAGGTTCTCTTGCAACCTCTGATATCCAGTGTGGATGGGAGAACTTCAGTTCAGGAGTATCTTCAATTGATATAACCTTCATGTTGGGTTTTATGAACATGGATAGGACATTCAGCATGGTGGTTTTTCCTGTTGCGGTTCCTCCGGCAACAAGAATACTCTTTCCATGCTCTATACAGAACCACAGATAGGCAAGTATTCTTATGTCAACTGTTCCAAGTTCAATTAAATCAACTGGGGTCATTGGCTTTTCGGTGAATTTTCTTATGGTAAAATTGCTTCCCCTTTTTGCTATGTCAGTTCCAAACGTTACCTGCAGTCTGCTTCCATCAGGCAGTGATGCATCAACAAGTGGTTCTGCCATGGATATGGACTTTTCTCCTCTTTGGACAAGCTTCATAACAAATGAGTCCAGCTCATCTTTTGTCTCGAACACGACATTTGTTTCAATTGACCCGAAGAAGGGATTTCTATGATATACATATATGGGGATCCCGACCCCGTCGCACGATATGTCCTCTATATAGGGGTCGTGCATGAGTGGTTCAATTTTTCCAAATCCTATAAAGTCTCTATAAAGGTAGTACTGAATCTTTTTTCTTCTTTTTTCATCTAATGTTATGCCAAGAAAGTCTAAAACTTCATTAAATTTTTCATCTAGATATTCCTGTGCTTGATTTAAATTTAGCTTCGTAAAATCTATGTCTAGTCTTTCCTGTATCGTTTCTTTCACTCTCTCCAGAAATATTTTATCCTCACGTGTTAATTCGGGCTCGATAACATCATATCTAAGTATACTCCTGGACTCATCCCACCTTATATGAGCATATGCATAAATTGGCTCATTTCCTTTTGGATTTCTTGGTATCAGCGGATAAACCATGTCCACTTTTGATAGATCTGGTATGTTAAGTCCCTTGAATTTTACTTTACCCTCTTTAATTCCTGGTATCTCCAGTCCCTTTAATTTTTTTTTAGTTCCCTTGCCTGAGAGGAACTTACTAACGCTTCTTAGAACGAGAGACAGGTTAGGAATTGCTAAGACGTTATCCTTTTTTGGTTCTTCAATTCTAATCTTTTTCTTTAAAGGAACGACTTTGTTAGTTTCTGGGTTCTTCTTCTCTTCCAATTTCCTTGCAGCATCTTTTAGCTTCTCGATATTCATATTATCTACCAACCACAATATTATTATTCACCTTTTCAACTTTAAATTTTCCATAGGAACTGAAAAATCTACCTCTGGCATTGTAGTACTTGTTGATGGTTGTATTGAACGAATCGCCTTCATACACTATCTTTATGATACCATTATTTATTACGACCATATATGGTTTTTCTGAAATTTTCTTTGGAACATCATAGACTAAAGTCCCATTTGGGCCAAGATAACTCCTTACTATGCAGGATTTCACAAATTCTTCCACTTCGTTTATCTGGTCTTCCTTAGATACTTTCTCTATGTTGTTTCCTATTAGGTTAAATGAGAAGTAGATTATTATAGTTATTACTAATCCAATGGTAAATAGAAACATCTGTTCTACCGTTATGTTCTGTCCTTTTTTGTTCATAATACAACACAATTAATCCAACCTAACATCAATTTTTGTTATGTAAATTCTCTCGTCTTTTGTCTCTATCTCGCTTGTGTATGATGCGTCTTCACTTATAGTAATCTCGTGATTACTTCCACTAATCATTGTTTTTCCAAGTCCTATGATATCTATTATATACTTATTGGATTTTCCGTTTGTAATTGCACCCGTTAAATTTCTGTAATAGAGTCTCATGGATACATCATATTTATTGCCTACCTTGTCTGAGCGAACAAGGATAACTCCAGGCTCCTCACCAACATGGGCTTCCGACCTATCATCACCAATGAGATAAATATCTTTCCCTGTTGCGATTATATCTCCCGTAGTCTTGAAGTTCAATATGAACTTATTCTCGGAGTCAATCAGTTTTAGGTCACCAGGAATTTCAAATCCTGTGATTTTTTGTGTACCACCATTTTTTGCCACATCTTCTATTTTTTCATTTAGAGTCTTTATAAATCTCTCTGCATTTGATACGGTGACGGTATCTTTTTGCTTTTCTATGAGTGGTATTCCCCAGAAGTAAGTTACGGCAACGAGACTTATCATTATCATCACAAGAAGTACACCTGTTATTATCTGTGACTGTCCCTTGGACGAATTCATAAAATCACAAGTAAATAATAGAGAGAACTATATTTAAAATTTGAAAATGAAAAGAAAAAAAGGGAGATTTTATGATGGTATGCACTTGTTGCTTGAGTCCTGTATACCTGAGCCAACTGATACTCTCACCGGACCTGTTATTCTATTTATGCCTGTAAAGTTTGCTTTTCCTAACATTCCTGGTTCTATTTTTGTAATTTCGCTTCCTGTCGAATTGTACCAGCTTGCATCATACAGCGTATCGTTTATGTATAAAGATATTTCATCTACAGATATAGCAACTGATCCAGTGTTTCTCACATATACCCACGCAGGGCTAGTTCCATCGCTACAGTCAATGTTGTCTATTATCAACCCCTTCTGAAAACTCTCTGTTGTCTGCTTTATTTGTTGTGTTCCACTTTCCTGTACGGCTTGCCATGTTCTCATTGTCCATGCCGCGAAAACTCCACCAAGTGCTACCACTATTAATATCAATAGTATCATTGCTATTACTGGAGTTATACCCTTTTTTGACATGTTCATCTTCTAACCTCCTTTATTTTTTAAGTTCTGTTAATCTGATATATATCATTAACAGAGCAATTATCATAAATACGTAGAGAGTGAGAGATAGTCCCTGAAACATTGTAAATAAACCACCACTAGTTGCAAATATAATATCAAGTGCTATTAGTGCCAAGACAATTATTATTATAAACGAAAAAGCCTTTTCATAAACTAAGTATTTTTTCATTAATTACACCTCACGTTCTTTTTATTCTTATTTTTGGATATCTCATAGGCAAGTTGGTATCTATATGGGTCCTTTTAATTGACTTTATCGCTTCTATCATCTCCTTATTTTGCTCTATGAGCTCATCAAATTTCTCGTTTAATGATGATACATTCGTCTCCGTTCCACTAGCCTCTTTAAGAACGTCTATAAATTCTCTCCAAGCCTGTAGTAATTCGTCAATTTTTCCGGGTATTTTTGCAAGTTCATCCCTTAGTTGGTCATTAGCTTTTACTATCTCATCTACAAGTTTCTGATTACTTTGAATTAAGTCAAGAATCTCTCTCATGAATCCCTGATATGCAAATCCTTCTCTTTCCTTTTCAAGTTTTTTGATCCTTTCTTCAAGTCTTCTTATGGGGCTAAGTGGAATCACTTCGTAGTTCTCGTCTTCTGTACCAAGCTCTACCTCTTTCATGATTTATAATTAGAATACTTTATTTATAAAGTTTTTTAATTAGGATAATGATTCTAAAAAGGAATTTACATGGGTGGCATTCCACCCATTCCTCCTCCAGGGGGCATTGATGGCGAACCACCCTTTTCAAGCTTACCTGCATTCACTACATCATCAATTCTTAATATCATTTCCGCAGCTTCACTTCCACTCTTTATTGCCTGTGTCTTTATTTTCAAAGGTTCTATAACACCGCTCTCCCACATGTCTATGACATCTCCTGTGAATACATCAAGTCCATATGTCTCTTTTCCTTTGTCGTGAGCTGCTCTGAGATTTGTTAGTGCATCTATTGGGTCAAGCCCTGCGTTCTCTGCAAGAGTTCTTGGGACTACTTCCAGAGCATCCGCAAATGCCAGAATTGCCAGTTGCTCCCTTCCAGAATATTTCTGTGCAAAGTCCTTAAGTCTCTTCGATAGTTCAACTTCTACTGCCCCACCACCTGCAACAACTTTCCTGTTTTCTAGGGCTGCTATTATACCACCGATTGCATCCCTCATAGCTCTTTCTGCCTCATCAACTACATGCTCTGTTCCACCTCTTATAAGAATGGATACTGATTTAGGGCTCTTACAATCTCTAACGAATATCATCTCTTCCCCAGCTATCTTCTTCTCTTCCACAATCTTTGCGTATCCAAGTGAATCTTCTGTTAAGTCGTCTAAATTCGTGACTATCTTTGCTCCAGTTGCCCTTGCCAACGCTTCCATATCGGATTTCTTTACCCTTCTTGCTGCCATTATTTTATGTTTTGCAAGGTAATACTGAGCAGTATCATCTATTCCCTTCTGGCAGAAAACCACGTTTGCCCCACTTTTTACAATTTTATCAACCATTCCCTTGAGCATTTTCTCTTCCTGTGCCAAGAATGCTTCCAATTGCTCTGGCGAGGTTATGCTTATCTTTGCATCGGTTTCTGTCTCCTTAACTTCTAAGGCAGAATCTATTAATGCTATCTTCGCATTTTCAACCTTCTTTGGCATTCCACCATGAACAACTTCCTTGTCTATTACAACGCCCTTTATCAATTCAGTATCCTCTATTCCACCACCCTGCTTCTTTTCAAGCTTTATGTTTTCCTGGTCTACTGATTCTTCATCCTTTATCATGTTGACGGCTTCAACTGCAAGATTTGCAAGATGTTGAGATGCTTTCTCAGCGCTCTTTCCCGTCATCGCTGTCATTGCAATTTTTCTCAACACATCATCACTATTTTTGCCTATGTCTATACAGATCCCCTCATTTAAAACTCTAAGTGCTTCTTCCTTTGCTATCTTAAAGCCCTTCGTTATTATGGTTGGATGGATGTTCTGGTCTAAGAGCTCTTCTGCTTTTTTAAGAAGTTCTGCACCAAAAATTACCGCGGTTGTTGTTCCATCTCCAACTGCTTCCTCCTGAGTTTTAGCAACCTCTACCATCATCTTTGCTGCAGGATGCTCTATTTCCATTTCATCTAATATAGTTACACCATCGTTTGTTATCACTATGTCTCCTATAGAATCAACGAGCATCTTGTCCATGCCCTTCGGACCAAGAGTTGTCCTTACGGTGTCTCCAACAGCCTTTGCTGCTGCTATGTTGGTCCTTTGAGCGTTTTTTCCAACATTTCTTAACGTACCCTCGGGTAATATGAAAATGGGTTGTTGTCCATTCATTCTATACACCTCCTTTTAAACTAAATTTAGAAAATTTAGTATAAGTAGTAATAATCTTCTTCAAACATATATTTAAATTTATTCTATAATTCTGGATAACTAATCAAAAAGTCAGTATTAAATATTATCTCAAAGAGTAATAAGTTTTATGATAAACACATTTTTGTTTTTAAGTCTAGTGTTTGCCCTGACGTTTCTGATAGGCAAGTTAATAGAGAAAATAAGGATTCCGTGGATTTTTGCTGCCCTCATGATAGGCTTTGTTCTCGCTTCTTCAAATCCATTCTCCTCCATAACTTCTTCAGATACATTTATTTTCTTAGCCCATCTTGGGATGTACTTCCTTCTTTTTGTCATTGGATTTGAGATAGATTTAAAGGAAATAAAAAAGAACAGCAAGTTCATATTCAAAGCAACGTTTTTTACAATTATTTTTGCAACAATCCTTGCTATGCCAGTTATTTATTATTTCTTCAATTGTTCATGGCTTGTATCGTTTCTTGTCTCCTTATCGTTTGCAACAGTCGGTGAAGCGGTTTTAATACCAATTCTTGACGAATTTAGAATGGTAAACAAAAAGATTGGGCAATCCATAATTGGAATAGGCATCACAGACGATATATTTGAGGTCTTTGCACTGGTGTTGATGGTTGCCATAATAGGTTACAATGTTCATACATCGCTACACATAAGCCTTATTTTGATATCTTTGTTTGTGCTTTTCATTCTCACAATAGGGTTAACAAGGCTTAAGAAGGAGAGTGAGAAATTTCATTTCATAAACATTGAGACCTTATTTCTCTTCTCAATATTCATTTTATTCCTGTTCTTAGGTGTAGGTGAATATGGAGAGAGTGCTCCACTTGCAGCATTCCTTGCAGGCATATCACTTAAGACGTTCATACCCAAGGAGAGATTGAAACTAATAGAGAGTGAGGTGAAGACAGTTTGTTACGGTCTCTTTGCACCGTTGTTCTTCTTATGGGTTGGCGTGACGATGAACATGAGCTATCTATTTTCTCACTCTTCACTTGTTTTAATAGTTGTTGTTGTTTCAATGGGTGCAAAAATCATGGGAAGTTACATAGTAGGGAAAGGAGAGCTTGACAATAAAGATTCTCTACTACTTGGAATAGGACTCTCTGCCAGGTTCAGCACGAGTATAGTCATAATAAAGATATTGTTTGAAAGCAATGTCATCAGTTCTGGATTATACTCCGTGATAGTTGCATCGACGTTGGTGTTGACGTTCCTGGTCCCGATTTTATTTTCATGGACGCTCTCCAAATGGAAAGCATAGTGATATCATGAAGCAGATGGGATTGACTTCCTCAGAGGCGAGGAAGAGGCTTGCTACATACGGGAAGAACGAAATAAAGAGAGAAAAAAAGATATCGCCGTGGAAGATACTCGTCTCCCAGTTCGCATCGCCGATAATACTCTTACTAATATTTGCTGCAATTCTTTCGTTTTCTGTAAATTACTTCAAGCATGAACAATTCTTTGATAGCATTTTAATTTTGATAATAGTTTTTGCTGCAGGAATAGCAGGTTTTATTCAGGACTTCAAGGCAGAGAAGACAGTTGAGGCCCTACAAAGAATGGCTACACCCAGAGCCAAGGTGATCAGGGATGGAAAGGAGATTGAAATAAGCTCAACCGAGTTGGTTCCTGGTGATATCATTGTTTTGGAGGCCGGGGACGTCGTTCCAGCAGATGCCAAAATAATTGAGGGAAAGCTGGAGGTTGACGAGTCAGAATTAACCGGTGAATCAAGGGCGAAGAAGAAAAAGATAAACGATCCAATTTTTTCTGGGTGTGGAATTTATTCTGGCGAAGCCAAGGCAGTGGTGGCTGCAACAGGAATGAAAACAAAGATAGGTGAGATAGCATCAAAGATGCAGGAAATAAAGGAAGGCGATACGCCATTCCAACATCAAATGAAAAAATTCACGAGAAAGATTGTTCTTTTAACAGCGCTTGTAATAGTGATAACTTTCTTCGTCAGTGTCGGGAAGTTTGGCTTTATAGAGGCAGGATTGATAGCGGTTTCGCTTGCTGTTGCTGCCATACCAGAGGATTTACCAGCAGTGATAACAATTGGCCTGTCTTTAGGGGCAAGAGAAATGGTTAAGAGAAAAGCGCTGGTGAGACGTCTTGCAATAACAGAGTCCATAGGCTCCGTTGATGTAATATGCACGGACAAGACAGGTACACTAACCGAGGGGAAAATGGAGGTCAGGGATGTATGGCTTTTAAAACCAAGCAAGTATGTTAAGGACCTTGCAGTTAAGTGTTGTTACTATTGTAATGATGCCAAATTCTTAAGTAGCGAAAAGAAGTGGATTGGAGATGAGACAGACGTAGCATTAAAGCAGTTCTCATCAAAATACGTCAGGGTTGAGGGCAGGAGGATAGATGAAATTCCATTCAGCTCCGAAAGAGACATGATGACAGTTGTTTATGATTTTGACAAGGGCACTGTTTTTTCAAAGGGTGCACCAGAGGTTATACTCGAAAAATCGGACAGAGCCATTGTTGATGGAAAAATAGTTAGGTTAACGGACAAGTTAAGAAAAGACATATCGGAAAAGAACAAGGAATTCGCATCAAAGAGTTACAGAGTTCTTGCCCTGGCCTACAAGAAGTACAATAAACCGATTGAGAAGAATTTGATTTTCATTGGGTTGGTCATACTATTAGACCCTCCGAGAAAGGAGGTAAGGAAGGCGATAAAAGAATGCCATACAGGTGGGATAAGAGTTATAATGGTCACTGGGGACAATCCATTAACGGCAAGAGCCATAGGTAAGAGTGTTGGCATAGAGACCAATGAAGTTTTAACTGGTAAGGAAATTGACAAAATGGGCAAGGAAGAACTAAAGAAAAAACTTGATGGTGGTGCGAACATATTTGCAAGGGTTTCCCCATTTCACAAGCTAAGAATACTTGAAATTTTACAGGATGAAGGGCATGTTACTGCAATGACTGGAGATGGTGTGAACGATTCCCTAGCCATTAAGAAGGCTGATGTTGGTATAGCAATGGGTGTGAAGGGAACAGAGGTGGCCAAGGAAGCAAGTGACATAGTTCTTTTAGACGATAACTTTGCAACCATAAGAAATGCAGTAAAAGAGGGAAGGAGAATATTTGACAACATAAGAAAATTTGTCGACTATCTTCTTACATGCAATGTTGCAGAGGTTGTGGTTGTCTTAATTGCAACTATATTCTTGCCATTCATATCTCTTTATCCCGCGCAGATATTGTGGATAAATCTAATAACCGATGGATTGCCCGCACTGGCTCTATCAGTCGATCCACCAAGACCAGATGTTATGAAGAGAAAACCAAGAAAGAAAACTGAGGGAATAATAAACAAGAAACTTGCGCTACTCATAGGCAGTATAGGAATGAAGAAGTCTTTGGTGATAATAGCAACATTTCTTGCAACACTTTACCTTACAAATAACATAGCCAAAGCGAGGACCGTACTATTCACGGGATTCATAATGTATGAATTTGTTCGTATAGGTGTCATAAGGTACAACGAGAAATTAGCCTCTCTAAGAGATTGGCTTGCAAACAAAATTTTGGTTTACTCCCTTGCAATATCCTTATTTTTACAGTTAATCATAATTTATACTCCCTTATCAACATACTTCAAAGTGGTGCCTCTTGGTTTGTTAGAGTGGACAATTCTAATCATTGGAACGGTTGGAGGGTTTGGATTGGGTATATGGATAGCATGGATGATAGATAAGGCAACAAAGGAAGAGTATTAAGAAAATATTTATATTCTTTTTAAGTTAATAAAGAATGAAAATCTTTGATTTCATGATGGATCCGTAGCTCAGCTTGGAGAGACCCTTTCTTTTCAACAAAAGAAAGTTCCTCACCCCAAAGAAAACTTCGGAGCAATCTGTGATAAAAGGAAAGGGGATTGGGTAATTAGAGCGCCGGTCTTATAAGGC
>JAGGZI010000051.1 GCA_021162085.1 Candidatus Aenigmatarchaeota archaeon | reverse complement strand
AATTTCGTTGTGAGTACTTTCTTCAAAATTTAGGTCCCAATACTGCTTTAATTTGATGTTGTTTTTTTCAATTGTTAAAAAATATCCAGGAGGCACCTTATTTATACCAAGAAACATCGTTCTTTCTGGAGGGGCATGCTTGAAACTTAGATAGTCATGTAAGACTTTTATATCAACTTCTCTTTTAATACCTGGATAAAGAAGTATGGATTTAATTTCAGAGCCGAAAGCAATTTTTCTATCTTTATAATCGCCAACAATTGTATAGTAAAGCGGTTTTATTCCAATCCTGTCCCTGGCCAAAAAAAGTTTCTTTTTTTCCGAATTCCATATGGCAAATGCAAACATTCCATTAAATCTTTTTAAACAATTTTCTCCCCATTCTTCATAGGCGTGAACAACTACTTCCGTGTCCGTATCCGTGTAGAATTTATGTCCTTTCTTTTCAAGTTCTTCTCTTAATTCTTTAAAGTTATAAATTTCACCATTGTATGTTATCCACAACGTTTCATCTTCGTTGTGAATTGGCTGATGTCCTCCCTTAACATCTATAATACTTAGCCTTCTATTACCAAGAGAAATATTTTTATCCACGTAGTATCCTTTATCGTCAGGTCCGCGGTGACTTATAACATCAGTCATTTTTTTAATCAATTCTTTATTCCCTTCACCATAAATCCCGGTTATTCCGCACATAAAAATAATTAATCTTAAGTTATTAAATAATTCCTTTTTCTTTATACCATTCTATTGTCCTCTCCAGTCCTTCTCTTAGAGAATAAGGTGGCTTATAACCAAGCTCTTTTCTTGACTTTGAATTATCACAAATATAGATGCTGTTCGTAGTCCACCATACCGTTCTTCGTGAAACATAAGGTCTTCCAGTTCCTTTGACCTTGAAAGGCGGGAATGGCAAGATAGTGCTTAATATTTCTCCAGTCAATCCGATTAAATATCCAACTGGTTTTGGTATGGTGACTATTTTTAAGTCAATTCCCATAACATCTGCTGCAGTTTTGACAACATCTTTGACCTTGTACGAACCCTCGGAAATGAAATAAGTTTCTCCTATTGCTCTTTTCTTTTCTCCAGCCAGATACATACCATAAGCTTGATTTTTCACATAGCAAAATTCAAATAGGGTTTTTCCGCTTCCAAATATGGGAAAGATTCCTCTCTTAACATTTTTAAAGAATCTTTCATGAAGGGCATTCCTATCTCCATATATCATTGGTGGCCTAACTATGGTAATTGGTAAATCATATTTTTTATAGTATTCATGACATATTTTTTCACTTTCCAATTTACTTTTTCCATATATGCAGATGGGATTTGGTTTTGTTTTCTCGTTGACAGGTTTCCCGTCAACCGATGGACCAGTTGCCTCGATACTGCTTGTATGGACAATTCTCCCAACATTATTTTTTAGGCATGCATCAAGCAAATTTTTTGTTCCCGTGACATTTACATCAAAATAAATCTTTTCAGGCAGCCCCTCATATTCATGAGCAATGGCGGCAAGATGATATACCTTGTCCACACCCTTTGTTGCCTTTTCAAGTGATTTCTTATCAAGTAGGTTTCCTTTTACAATCTCAACATTTAATTTTTTTAAATGATTCAATATCTCTGGATCTTTCTCATTCTTATATGCAGGGTGAACCTTTTCACTCCTAACGAGAACTCTTACATTATAATTCTTTTCTACTAACAAATCTACAAGGTGGCTTCCGATAAAACCGGCTCCACCAGTAACAAGCACTTTCATACTAAATACTTAAAATCAAATTAATTTAAATCTTTAAGAAGAAAACCAATTGTTTATATATCTCCTTATTATATATGAAATTCTTTTTTCTTTTTTCTTCAATCCAAGGTTCTTTATTTTTTCAGCTTTTTTAATACAGTCTTTTAATTTAGAGACATCTTCACACATCACTACCTTTCCCTCATTATCCATCTCTTTGGCTATCTGGAACTGATGATTATCTACATGCTCATTCAAATCTTTCCTTCTTGGGACGACTACTGTTGGTTTTTTGGCTTTTAGAGCATCAACAATGAGTCCAACCCCTGCATGAGTTACGACAACTCTTGCTTTTTTTAAATACTTCTGAAACTCTTCCTCGGGAAGAATATCAAACCATTCACAATTCTTAGGTATAAGCTTGGTCCTACCAATTTGTATGACTATTCTTTCCTTCATTTTTTCTGCAAGCTTGTCGGCTGCCTTAACAAGTCTCCTGAACTCATGTCTGTCCGTTCCAACTGCGACCAATATCAAAATATACCACCTGAGTAGATCGCCTTTTTTCCATACTTTTTTAATAAAGGCTTCCATTGGACTAGGAAGAGATCGGCAAACGGATAAAGTATTCTACCAGTCATTGACGGCTCAGTTATTCTACTGAAACTTTCTATGAAGATTAATTTCCTTCTAAAAATCTTTCCAACGATGGATATCGGAATCGAGATGCCGGCACCATCGGCAACTATAAGATCTGGTTTTTCTTTCAAAAAAATTCTAAGACTTTGAATAAAAGACTTTAGAATACAGAAGGGATCTCTCTCTGGGTTCTCTATTATATAAACCTCCCTCTTTTTAGCAAGTTTTTTTGTATTTTCTCTCTCATACGTTACAATGAAGTTGTCATATTTTTTCCATATGGAATCAAGTTCCAATAGTTGTTTCAGATGTCCACCAGCAGAGCATGCCAAACATATTTTAACCATCAATTCACCTGATTTTCAAAGTTCCCATTAAGATTCCAAACCCAATGGAAAGGTTTCTAAGTATGATCAGGAATGGCGCTATCAAAAGGAACTTCTTTTCAAATTTAGATATTCTAATGGTCGATGGAATTGTTGTAATGTACAATAATATCAAGGATATGAGAGAGTAAATGTAGTTGAATGGAAGCAGGACGATGAACAATAAACTAAGAAGTCCTGTTAATCCTATATGAAGGAAGTAAAGCATTGAATTATAACTCTGCCCTTTCTTCTTTTCAGGATGTTTTTTGTAAAGCAGCCTTCCCCAGTATCCGCGCCCATACTTCATTTTGAGATATCTTTTCAATGTGTCCGGGTGAGGATGATATACTATGGCTTTTGGATTGAAGACCATTTTATATCCGGCGCTCTCAACTCTGAAAGAGAATTCAGGATCTTCTCCCGATGCCTTTCTGAACGATGTGTCAAAACCACCGAGCTTCATGAACACATCTCTTCTGTATGCAGCGGCGTAGGTCCCTATAAAATCAATATATTTGAATTTTTTCATTCTTTCATATCTTTCCTCTATTTCGTATTGTACGAATCTTGCAATTATCTTTTCTTTATTGAGAATTTTATACCTACCCTGAACACCTGCAACATCACCCTTTATTGGCTTAACCATCTCCTCTATGAAGTTCTTTTCTGGGACACAATCAGAATCCGTGAATATCAATACATCTCCTTTGGAGTGTTTTGCACCATTGTTTCTTGCGGCAGCGGGACCAGCATTTTTTTGTTTTATTAGTTTTATTTTTTTTGATTTCTTCATGTATTTTTTCATTATTTCAGACGTTCTATCTTTAGAGCCATCATCCACGACAATAACTTCATAATCTTTATATGTTTGATTAAGTAATGCTTCCAGAGTTTTTCCTATAGTTTTTTCAGCATTGTATGCAGGAATTATAACAGAAACCTTCATTTCAATCTCTCCAGAGATACTTGAAGAATACTTTTGCAGACTTCAACGTTCTAATTGCTTCATCAGGACTCCTTATGCTCTGCCATAGTTTGTAGATTATGTAGTCCCATCTTAGATAGTACTCCTTCCTCGCCTTGTGCGTCAGAGCTACGAGTTCCTTACTTGTGAAGTTAGGCAGCCTCAAAATTGTGCTGTGCTGTCCATTTTCATCTATGAGCTTTGTGTAATCTTCAGTTTCTAAATATCCATTCCTCTTTGCCCATTCGTAAGCCTCCGTTCCTGGATAAACCATAAGGGGATAAAATTGGGCTGTATCACAGTTTAGCTTTTTGGCAAATTCAATTGTCCTATTTATGCTTTCTTCGTCATCTCCTGGCAACCCAAGAATGAAGCATCCATTAACCAGTAACCCTAATTTCTTGGTATCTCTCATGAATTTGACCTGCATGTCTTCAGTTGTGCCCTTGTGGATGTTGTCAAGAACTTTTTGAGTTGGTGTTTCAAATCCCACACATAGAAGCCTGCAACCAGCCTCCTTCATTTTCTTCAGAGTTTCGTAGTCAGTGTTCACTCTGGCATTGCAGGACCACTTTAATCTTATCTTATTTTTTATCAATAACTCAGAAATTTTTATAGTTCTGCTCTTTATAACTGGGAAGGTGTCGTCCTCCAACATAACCTCTTTGACAAATGGTAATTCATCTTGGATGTACTTAAATTCTTCCAGTACATTTTCTGGACTCCTCGCTCTATACGATGCTTTAAAGGGTATTGGACAAAACGAACAGTTGTATGGACAACCTCTTGCCGTTAATATAGTTACCTGTGGCCATCTCAGAGAGGCATAGAAGTATTTCTTAATACCTTCCTTTCCAAAGTGTTTTTTATAAACTTGAGAGACAAACGGTAGTTCATCCAAGTTTTGTATGAACGGCCTATCTTTGTTGTTTATTATCTTTTTACCCTTCCTATAACTCAATCCAAGGACGGCGCTTAGTTTACCACCTTTCTCCAGAGCTCTTGCAAGGTCTCTGACAGTGTAGTCATATTCTCCTCTACAAACAAAATCTATCTTATCAGAGAGGCGAAATGCTTCTCTCATGTCCATCCTATGCGCTCCAACCAAGCAAACTTTACAACCAATCTCTTCTTTAACTCCTGAGGCGAATTCCACATCATTTTTAAAGCTAGGTATGCTAGTGTCAGAGACGTATAAGTCGGGCTTGAATTTCTTTATGAATTTCATAGTTTCTTCTTTATCCCATTCGTTCGCTATGGCGTCAACAAGCTTTACCTTAAACCCTTCCTTGTCTAAAACTCCAGTGGCATATGCTAAATAATAAGGATAATAAAATGTTCCCCCCTTGGTTACGCACGGACTTCTGCTTTGTCTTGAATACTTTGGCATGAACGGCGGATTTATCATCAATATTTTCATAATATCACTTTATTTCTTAAGGCATATAAAATTAATAAAGCTAATGTAAGAATCGATAATGGAATAAATGTGTAATTAATTTGAAATTTAAGTGATATATCACATATACCATTCTCATTTATCTTTGTCTCTATAAATCCATATTTATCAACATCTATTGGTATTTTCTTGTCATTTATAAACAATTTCCAATCTTTGTCATAAGACTCCTTTATTTTAAGAGTACCATTCGAGCATATCGTTTTTATGTTAATTTCGTTGAACTTCCTTTTTATGGTGTAATTTACTGGTTTTTCATTAATTTCGATATAGCTTGATGGCGGATCAAGTGCAAATACAACGAAATGCCGTGTTTCATTTATTTTCTTGAAGTGATTGTCTGCAAAAAAATAGCCTATGTATTTTGGATAAAATTTACTTACTATAACTGAATTTACAAAACCCTCATTTAAGAGGCTGGAATATTCTCCCTGCGTGTAATTAAAAGGGTTGCTTATCATTTTCAGGTACACATCTTTCGTATATTTTAATTTTCCTATTCTTTGAGATTCTTGGAACCATCCATTTATGGTTTCTTCATCATGTTTCAAGGGGAGATAAACTGAGTACAGGTTTTTATTACATAGCAACCTTTCGCAAAAACTATGAGATGTTGGAAGATATATGACTCGATTATTTGCTTCTGGTGTTTCCCATGGTCTATGACCGTTGAATGATAGAGGATGGTAGGCATAGAAGAATATCATCTCTAGGATAACAACTAGAATTACCATATAGGATACAACACCTTTTTTATAAATTTTTCCGGCAAAGAGTCCGAATGGTATTGGGAGAATTGCCATTGCCCTGTAATGTGTTGAGAAAAATACGATGAATATAATTATAAGCATGGCAATAAAGAAATCTCTCCCAATATCTTTCCAGAGAGATATGACTGTAAATACTATGAAGACGATTGAGAACGATAAAAGTCCAATCAATCCTATGTGGTGTACGATTCCTTGTGAAAAGGAAAAAATATGTGATGTACTAAATAAAGGCTTCCTGAAGTCGATTAGGAATGGAATTAACCAAAATGAGGAGAGACTAGTGCCGTATATTAGTGGGGACATTGGTATTTTTCTATATCTTAGAAGTATCCATGAGAGTAATACAATTATATTCAAAATAGCTGTTAGTTGATGTGTCATCAATGAAAAGAATATGAACATGGATGAGAATAGAAGATTTTTCATGTTTTTATTTTCTACATATCTTTTTAGAGATATCCACGTGAGTATACAAAATACTAAATTAACCACAGTTGGGAATGCGTTATTCCAAAAGTAATATATATTAGTTATGAAAAATGAGAACGATAGAGTACCAAAAACCTTTTGTTTTATGTTAAATTTAAAGTCGTTTATCAAAATGAAAAAAGAAACTGGCGCAAGTAAGAAGAACACATCCATGATAATTTTATATGATATTAATTCATCAACAAATAATGTGAAAAAGGCTGCAGTATAATATGAAAGTGGGGAATAATACTTGAAAATGGGATATCCTCCATACCAATATGGATCCCACATTCCATAACTATTATAATACTTCTCTAAGTATAATATTTTTGGTACATGAGCTGTGAAGTCGGTTCCCTCCAGTAAATTTTCGTTTAATGGATATGATACAAACAACCTTCCAGATATAACCAATATTAGAGTTAAGAGTAAGATATTTTTCATTTTCATATGGATTATTTATAACGCTTTATATTTTATGTTTTCCAACCTCTTCGAGAACATTCAGATATCTTTTTGATACTTTATCCCAAGTGAATTCTTTTGCCCTTTCTCTGGCATTCTCTCCAAAAGTTCTTTTCTTCTTCAGTGCTTTCTTGGCTTTCTCCGCGATTTCTATAGGATCTTTGGGGTTATTCAAAAGAAATCCATCTTTTCCTTCTCGTATCAGTTCTCCGGCACCGGCTATTCTACTGGTTACAACAGGTAACCCCGATGCCATAGCCTCTGTAATGACTAAACCAAATGGTTCGTACAAAGTGGGGAAAACAAAGGCATCTGCCGCAGCAAAATATTTCTCTATCTCCTTGGTGAATCCACCAAACATAACCTTTTTATCCAAATCCAATTTCCTTACCAATTTTTCATATTCGGGTTGTGTCGGATCCCTGCCCATAATCAATAGTTTTGCATCGATGTTTCGCATAGCCTCTATCAAATATTTTAGTCCTTTCCTCTCAAATGGGTTTCCGACGAATATTATTAAGTTCTCTTTGGGAGATATTTTTAATTTTTTCCTTATTTCCTCTCGATATTTCTTATTTGGCTTGAATTGATCGGCATTAACACCACTATATATAACATCTATTTTTTTCTCAGGTATCCCATGATATTTAATAACCTCATTCTTTACAGACTTAGATATCGCTATAACCCTTTTCGCTTTTCTAAGATTTCTTTTTTCCATCCAATAAACGAATAAATTCATTTTATTCACATACATATTATTTTTTCTTCTATAGTCTCCCCACGCTTTATAGACGAATTGCATCTCTGCGATATCTGGATGAAAATATCTTGTTGGTTGGGCTAATGTAACATCAAACTTTTCAATGGATAATCTCAGGCTACTAAGTAGTGTAAACAATAATTCTCTTGGATAATGAGTAACCTTTATTGTTGGAATTCTGTGTATTTGAATATTTTTGTCAAAAATAGCATTCCATTCATTGGTGAATATATGGACCTCGTGTTTTTTCACAAATCTATTTGATAATTCCATAACGTATCTTGATGATTTCCTAATATCACAGTGCAGTATGATTATTCCGATCTTCACAGTCTCACCAGTATAGGGATAACTCCAATTATTATGAATATAAACTCAAAGAGAAGTATGATTAACACAACTTCCCACTCTTTAACATTTCTTCCAATAATTTTTGGAAGATATTTCATGACTACGTGAGTAAGAGAATAACACTCTTTGTACCTTGGCTCGAGTGTACCGTCTTTTTGTGGCATTCCAAAATTTTCTGCTTTGAACCTAGACCTTAATTTCAATGCAAGCTCTATGAAGTATGGCATGAATATGATTATTGCCAATTTCTCCATGTTACCAAGTATGGCAACTATTGCTATCATAGCTCCAACAGAATAGGTTAATGTATCTCCAGGAAATACTTTTGATGGATATTTGTTAAATATAAGAAATCCCAGAAGAGCTAAAACCATTGAAAATGATACCAGGGATATCCAATAATTCTGAGAAATGTAAGATACAAATCCAAGTGTTCCAAGTATCATTGTTCCCATCCCAGCCTCAATTCCATTCATCCCAGCCAGCATATTGAATCCATTGGCGGCACCTATGATTCCGATTGGTATTATAACTAAAGGATAAATTAATCCAAAGTCAATGGGACCAACCAAAGGTAGGTTCATAACCGATTGCCCGGCATTTATAACCATCAATGGTATTGCTATTGGGAGTGTAAGTATAGGCTTTTCCCATTGCTTCAGTCCAATTTTCCATCCAAGTATATCATCTACAAATCCAAGAATCCCCGCAAGGAGAGTGGATACCAATATAGCAAACACTTCTATCATATGCGTTGCAGTCTCGAGATAAAATGTTTTAAAGAATACATAGAGCAATATACCAAAACTAAAACTAAGTATAACAGCAATGCCACCAGCCTCGGGTATTTCTGGAGTTTTAATCTTATTTAAGTCCTTTCCAATTAGTCTTGCTTTTCTTGCAACCTTTATCCAAAGTTTTGTCAGGATTATTGATGTAAAAGATGTGATAATTAAAATAATTCCAGCAAGAGTGAATTCGTTCATCACAACACCTTGTAGACAATAACACAGTCCTGTTCATTTGTGTTCATGCAGTTATCGGGATATTCATAGACTTTCTTGAAATGGTCTGAACTTCTGATGTATTTTACGAATATCCATGGATAGCTCTCGCTCTCCTTTCCAGGTCTTATTGAGAACTTCTGTATGTATATGTAATTAACACCCATTTTTTTCATAATCTTGTATGATGTATCATTTCCAAGAAATACCATATCTTTCCCACCTGGCTCACTGACATATATGGTATCCCTCTTGCATGCGTACTCTGCCCGGTGCTGCCATAATGTTAACATGAGAGAATCTTCTGGAGTGTTTCTTCTTATCCAGTCACAGCCTTTGAAGAATGCGGAGGAAAACTGCTTTACTGGTCTCAGACTTTCTGCCTTGGTATGAATTGAAAATATACCAAAGATAACTATGATGAATATGAATAGGAGGGCAATGACCTTTCCAGCATCTTTCCCATAACCCTTTAGAAACTTGTAGGTTCTCTCAATTCCAATCCCGGACATTAAACCGAATGGCACCGTGGTATATATCATGTTTCTTGCGGCATCCTCTGCCCTTCCACTCCTGGTTACATAAAATAATATGAATCCCCAAACAAGCAACCATAGCAGAACTGTTATATTCTTTTTATTTCTCTTCAACAATAGATATGAAAATCCTATTGAGAAGAATATGAATGTCACAAGCCCATATGCAAACTGTATGTAGTTTAAGAGTCCCATATTGAATATGGTTGCTCCAGTTCCTATTCCCATTTCAACGGGGCTTACTATCTTTCCAACACTGTAGTTTGGAAGTTTTTGGAGTAAATCATAAGATGGAAAATATCTGTTTATTATTGGTAGTCCCGGGTTTCCGAACATCAAATAGTTATGGATCCCATATACAGGCGTCAGCATTATCAGGAATGCAATCAAGGATAAAGTAAAGTTTTTGAGCCAATTTCTTTTGTAGAGCAGAAATATGAAAAAGAAGAGAACTGGGAGTGCAAGGGACCCAACTTCTGTTATTCCTCCAAGCCCCGCCATGGTTCCTCCAAGTAAAATTAGCAGCTTCCTATTTTCTCTTATCCCTCTGTATGTGAACAGTATGGAAGAAAGTGATAATAATGTGCCAAACACTTCAGGATAAAATAATGTTGAATATGTTATGAATGATGGTATAAGTGCAAGAGAGAATGCTCCCAGGACGCCAACTCTTACCGAATACAGTCTTTTGCCAATGAAGAATGCAACAAGGCAAACAAGCATACTGATTATTGGATTGAGTGTCTTTACCAGAAGCTCCCCACCAATTGGGAATATTGATGCTAACAAAAACATATAAAACGGGGGCCTCAGGAAATATGGTCTATAAGCTTTTGGACTGGGTATATGGATGTAGTAGTATTTAGGTATTGTGAGGTGCTGTGATATCCACTCTCCACGTGACATATAAAATCCTTCATCACCAAAAACCGTTGGTGTAGTAAGTGTTAAGTTCAAGTTTATGATCAACGATGTTAGAAGGACAAATACCAAAACACCATACCAAAAATGATTTTCTCTCATCTCCATCGAATCATCTCATTATAATCTAAATCTTTTTTTAAATAAAAATTTGGCATTATTTATGCCATCCATTATTGTAACTCCTTTTATCTTTGCCTTTGTTATTATTGGTATCTCTTTAACCTTTAAATTGTTTTTTGCAATTTCAAATGTTAACTCACCTTCTATTTCGTATCTATTACTTGTCAGGTTCATCTTTTTAAGTGCTTCAACTCTAAATGCTCTATACCCAGATTGTGTATCTCCCAACCATTTGTGCCTGAATAAGTTTTGTGGACCATAAGACAGGAAGTTTGTTATGAAGTTCAGTCCAAAATTTCCAATTACATTTCTTGGGAATGTGTAGAATCTACCAGCATATCTTGAGCCAACAACTACATCATATCCCATATCAAGAATTTTTAGAAACTTGGGTATGTACTTTGGATAGTGTTGCCCATCAGAATCCAATGTTATTATCACATCTGCTCCAAGTCTTATTGCAGTTTTAAATCCAGTCCTAAGAGCAAATCCCTTCCCCATGTTTGGCTTGTATTTTATAACCAGGACACCTTCTTTTTTTGCAACTTTAGCGCTGTTATCAAACGAGCCATCATCTACGTAAATCACTTCATCCACATACTTTTTAGTTTCTCTAACAACGTTTCCAACTGTTTTTTCAACATTGTAACCAGGTATTACAGCAAAAACTTTCTTTGAACTCATGGATTATAATTTGTGACTTATAAATAAAAATGAGTTAGAGCGATTCAAATAGTTTTTTATATTTTTTAAAGATGATCTTCTTGTCGTAGTTTTTTATTCCTTTCCTGCAGTTTCTTCTGAATTCTTTTATATTTTCTTTAATTTTTAAGATGTCTTCACCAATTCTTTCCTCTGTTGAGATTATTCCCACATGATTTTTCTTAACGGTTTCCACTAGGCCTGCACTTTTATCTAAAGTTACTATTGGAAGTTCGTAAGCCATTGCCTCGAGGGCAACTATACCAAATGGTTCTGGCCAACGAGACGGCGCCAAAAGACAATCTGCTTTTTTAAATAATTCAAACCTTTCTTCACCCATAAATCCATGAGCATAAATATTCAAGTCTTTACTGTTAAGATATTTGTTTAATGACCCAGTGCCAACAACATCTATTCTAAATTTTACCTCTTTCGTCTTTAACAATTTTGCAACTTTTAATGTTAAGTCGGCTCCTTTATGTTTATCAACTCTTCCAACGAAAAGTATTCTGAAAGCATTATCATCTTTTTTTGTTTTTTTGTAGATATTTCCAAAGAATGGGTAATATATTACTTCTGGATTCAGGCCATTTTCTTTAAACCTTTCTTTAACAAAATTTGAATGAACTATTATTTTGCCAACCCTTTTTATAAGAGATCTTTTAATGGTTTTCTCTAGATAAAGGCCAGGTATTGTTAACGGCGAGGGAAATCCGAATTTCTTCATGAGGCAGAGCGAGCATCGCCAATTTTCTTCTTGCCTGCAAATCTTTTTATTGTCCTTATATTTGTCCTTGGCAAAGCAGATGGGCCAGTAGTCGTGTGCATCCAGAATTGTTGGCTTTTTAAGCTCTAGCGCTGCTTGTATCGGAGCAAAAGATAAATGATAGATATTATTGAGATATGCTACATCTATATTCTCTTTTTTAATAATTATTTTTTTCAGTTTTTCTTTCAAAGAATTGTTAAAGGCAAGCCATGGCAAAGTTACACCAGGAATTTGTTGCATGTGTTTGTAAAGGAATGGTGATGACCTTATTTTGTATGTTTTGTATCCAGTTTGACCTTTAACCTGATTAGAAATAAACAACGTTATCTCAAATCCATTTTCTTCTAAATACTTGCAAAGTTCTTTAAGGAAAAGTTCTGTGCCACCAGTTATCTTCGGATAAAAAAAGTCATTGAAAACTCCTATTTTCATTCTGGCACCTAGATTTTGAGTTTGTATATTTTAACCTGATCGTTTCTATAAACTAGTTCAAAGTCATTCAGGGTTTGGTTTTCTTCATAAAAGAACATTCTTGTGAACAAGGCATGTTCCAAGTTCGGTGGGATGTAGACAAGATAACTCTTGTTCGGGTGTACCCAGATTACACCCGGTACTGTGTTATTCATCTGGCTGAGGTCTAATACCTTTGGCGTATCGTTCACATAGTAAATCTCTTTATTGAAAAGATAGTTTTGGTTATCTCTTTTCATCACGGCAATCCATTTTCCGTTTTGTTCTACGAGTGATACGTCTCCTTGGTAATAATATATTTTTATGGTGTAATTCTGGTCATATCCATAACTCTTTTCTGGAATCTGGGAATACAGAGGGCATTTCTCTTGACCATTTGGTGTCAAAATTCCAGTGCCATCACATCCGGTACCGAAGTATTGAAGCCATCTGAATTTTCCTATCAAATCATCTGAGACTATCCAGTACATCTCCGATGCATTCCCGCGATACTTCAAAAGAATGTCCTTTGCTTCAGTTTCATTATCTGTCACAAATATTTTTCCTAAGTCTGTTATTCTTGTATTTAAGCCAGGTTTACAGTACTCATCTGTGCAGTGGGCACCATCTGCTATAGCCCTTCTCTCTGCTATGCCGGTTATTCTGTGTCCTGGGTCCCACCATGTTCCCACTACAGCATCTTTGGCCGTATCATTTTTCAAAAACATGAAGGCGTCTTCCCAGTTCTTGTTTACTGGTTCAGCCATACTTCTTATGGACGCCGCCTGAACTCCTTGTGAGATTGTTATTACAAATATAATCAGTATTGTTGCAAGTAGTACCGGCTTTGAAATTTCTGGAACTTCGTCTGTTCTGTTTATAAACAGCACAGTAAGAGCCATAAGTATATTCAGTACAAGCCCTGCTGCAGGACTGACGAGTGACACAAGTATAGAACCAAGGAAGCCAAAAGTTATCAACGGGGCATATGAACCCATATGTTTCAATTCGTTGTAATATTCTGATATGGCAATCGCGGAAGATATTGATGCTGCGGGGGCAAAAACCAACATGAACCTTATACCTCTCGTTATTGCATAGAAACTTAATCCTGCCCAAGTGAGAAGTATGGCACCATTTTTTCTATCTCTTCTCAATAGTAATAATGCTCCTGGAATGGTTAAGATGAATGGTATTCCGACCCTTGAGAATAGTTCATTCCAGGCACCACCAAATACATTAAGCGCTTGCAACTCAGCAACAGAAATATTTACTATCAATATTTTTGACGGATCTTCAGCGAACACAAGTAAACTGAGAATTCTTCCTAGGGCATCATATCCAAGTAGCCATATTACAACACTTGCCGATACGAATATTATTATGACTGGGATCAATACATCCTTGAGCTCTATTAAAGACTTTTTTAATCTTTCATTCAACGGTACCATAACATCCTTTATTTTACCTTTAACTTTCCACTCGGGCTTTCCTATCAATAAAAGAATTATGAAATAAACTACTGTTGATAAAAGAATTATCAATGGTATATACCATGCGGCAGTCCATGTAAGGCCAAATAACACAAGTCCAAGTATTGCCAGACCATAGTTCAAATAACTCTTTTTCTTGAGTGACCTCACGATAAGATACGTGGTTAAAAGTGAGAAAAATATGACGAGTCCGTCTGTATCATAAAAGCCACCCATACTTCTTGTTAAAATTGCCGGACTGAATCCAACAAAGAACGATGCAAGTATTCCTGATTTTTTGTCCAGAATTTCCTTTCCAAGTAGGTATGCAGGCACAACTCCAGCAGCACCATAAACTGCAGCCATATACTTACAGAAAGCCATCAAAGTCATACCCAGTAATGGCCTCAACAAAATGTACAGATATCCAGTTAGGTAGTACATGAAAGGAGCTTCAACCATGGGCCTTCCTGGAGGGTAATAACTGTACTCATCCCACTTCGGCAGCACGCCATGCTCTACTATTGATTTAGTGTGTCTGTACTGATAGTAAGGGTCGTATGCAAGAAGCCATTTTGTGTGTGTCGTGCTTAATCTTACCCAGAACGAGGATAACAATATTATAACCAACACTATCCAAACCCAATTCTTTCTGATAAATCTCGTTATCTTTTTATGCAAGATACCACCATAATAATCAATTATTATTTTTCTTTTTTAAAATAAAAATACATTCTCTTCCTAGATTT
>JAGGZI010000047.1 GCA_021162085.1 Candidatus Aenigmatarchaeota archaeon | reverse complement strand
TCCCCCAAGCTCAGGTGGATGGCAAACTCTGGAATCGCATCATATTCAAGGCCTTCTCCTACCATCTCGAAGGTCCTTCCCCTATACTCCCACGGGGATCAAGTAAGGCAAACTGCAGATTAATTATAGCACCATGTAAATAGATTGCTCCCAGAGCTGCTCTTATCTATCTCTAACACTCTCATTTTTATTTCACCACTTATTGTACTCCACTTCCGTAATCTCCAATCTATACCAAGTAAAATCCCTTTCAAGCTTCCATGTCACAGAAAGATTTACTGGAATTCTAATTCCTTCGAATTCTCCATAATCGTTCGCTTTAATAACCCATCTTTCAGGAGTCGATCCTTCTTTACGATAGTAGTAGCGTTCTGCTTCAAAACTCACAAAGTCTCCGTTCTCGTCAAATTTGAATGTGCCCGAGGCTGTTACTCCTTTGTAGCTCATGGTTGTCTTAGCTGTTGTGGAATTTATCTCTTCCCATACAATATAATCGTTCAATGCAGCTGAAGGATACCATACCATTTCACCCATATATCTGAGCAAAGCTCCTTGGTCTATCTCTTTTCCTTTAGCATCAACAACCGGGATGAGAGAAAACAATTTTATGAGCATGTGTCCTTCTCCATTTTCATACTTGTCCCTTCCAGAAAAATGCAGAAATGGAGATTTTACGCCCGCTTTCCATATGAAGCCGGGAGGATTCGTGGAGATGCACTGCTCAGCTTCAACTCTCATCCAGTCACCTTCGGGTTTGATTCTCATCTCACCTTTTTGCTTTAGATGGACCGTTTGAATAAACTCTCTTCCAGAAATATTCGAACGTTTAAGCCATCTTTGCACCACAGGTGGAAGCTCATTAATCATTTCTTGGGTCACAATCCTTTTCTCCATTTTTTCTGGCAAGAATGAATTGAGTTCATCGCTTACCATTTTGTCAAAACTCCATGCTCCGTATGAGAGGATGACAGCTAAAAGTACGATTACGTTCGCAACAGTTCCGAATTTTGCATCTTTCCAGTAAATGAAAATCAGGATCTGAGAATCGCAGCGATTGCAATCATCCACCACCATTCCTTTCTCAAGAGACATGTAGCTGAAGAAAGAATGAAAAGTAAACCTGTGATCAACCAGAGTATACCCATTATTTTGGCTAAACTTCCAGATAAAGCAACAAGTGTTGCTCCTCTCAGTTGCTTTACCTGAGATAAATTCCATTCCTTCACGAACCCAAGCAAATGGATTAACCCGTGAAGAAACACGACAAGCGAAGACACTATTCCGATCATGGTTTATCTCCTTCACCAAATTATGAACATCCCTAGAAATTGCCTCGGTCTCGTATATTGAACATGTATCCTATCAATCCTCCATATATGCATGCAGATATGGTCGTCTCTATTGTGTGCGCTATCAAAACATCCTGTGGAAAAATACCCTGAGCCATTATTATTTGAAGGCCATGATAACTGAATATTAAAATCAAACCCATCATCGTCTTTATCCTGCTACCATCCATCATCAGTATGATCGGTATTGAAAATACGACCCATAACAACCCTCTGATAAAGTGATAGGGCAAAAATAATGGCATTTCTCTTATTGTCCTTACTATTTGAGTCATGAAATTCAATTGTTCTGTACTTCCAGAGTAAAACATTCTCACAGCTTCAAATTGCCAGGCAACGTAATATCCAAAAAGTAGGTATATTATTATGTAAAACAATGAAAATAATGGGGCTTTTTTCATCCAGCTCTTTATTTCAATCCTTTCCAGACTCTCTTTTATACTTATCTCCCTTGTAGCCTTTTGTTTCCCAAAAATAATAACCGTAAGTGGAACAACCATTGCGGTTGTTATTACACCTCTCAGCATAATATTCAGGATCTCCATATTCGTCATAAAAGTAAAGGCATCCCTGAAGTAGAATGTCTCTATTTGTGCCATAAAATATTCTATTCCCCAGAAACTCAAACCCAAAGCCAGAATTAATTTGATTCCACTCCATTCCGACAATTTAACATTTACACTTAAGGCAATTGCTCCAAGCAAAGAGACTAGTAACATCAATCCAAACATTTTATTTTGCATATTTTCCGTCATCCTTGATACAATCTCTGGAGAAACAGGTATTATCAAAGTTGGAATTACAATGCTTGCGGCAAAAATAACCGCAAGTCCGATCACTTTTAATATATTATTAAACACACTAATTATATTTTTTACCCTCATTTTGTCCTCATTTTTTCTTACTAGGCTTTCTCACTAGGCATCCTACGATAATTGCATATAATACGGCTAAGACAACAACCGTATCACCTATACCCTTCAGCAGAAACCCCAAGTAAAGTGCTCTTACTCTTGCCACACCTTTAATCCACTCAGGTTTTACAGGTTCAACGTTTTTCCCAGATGCAATTTAAATGCACTCTGATCTGGAACTGCGTTATTATCTCCTTTGGTGATGTATCCCTCATGAGGAGCAGGTTTACCATCTGACATCTCTTCTCCCTTTTCTACCCACGATATTGCTCTATGCATTATGGGGGTTGCGGAAGAAATGCCGTTGGGATGGAATATAACAACATCACTATAGTCACCAAATAATTTATAGCCGTTCATTTTGCCCTCAGCGTAAGTTATGATATCGAAAAGAAATTCTGAAGGTAATTTGAAGCTTTTCTTTTACGTTTGGACCAGTTGATGAAAATTATCCAATATAGGAACAGCAATGCGACAATACTAATCCAGTATGGTTTTTCAAAAACAGGTTTCGGTAGCGTATTGAGATATGCTATCACACTTATTGTTACTATTACCGAGAGCACAGCAACAACAATTTTTCGCAGTTTGTCTTTCTCCATTTTGTTACCTCATTTTGTTTTACTTTGATATAATTTGTATGCAGCCAATACGACAAGGAAAACAACAGCCAATCCCGCAGAAATTTTTGAATCAAGCATTGCTGAAAGCAACACGAAGAAAGCTGCTAAAAAGGCAATTATAGCCTCTGTTTTATTACCCATATCCATTTTACCCACTTTCATATGTTTTTATTTTGGAAC
>JAGGZI010000007.1 GCA_021162085.1 Candidatus Aenigmatarchaeota archaeon | reverse complement strand
ATATAAAGCTTTCGCATGACCCTTTACTCGGCGTAAAGCGTCAACGGAAACTGGCTTGGCTAAGTCAGAAAACTTGGATGACCCTTTACTCGGCGTAAAGCGTCAACGGAAAGTGAATTCCAAAAATCTTTTTAAATCAAAAATTCTCTATAAGTAGTATGATGAACATTGGAATAGATTCCATGACACTTGAGTTTATTCTAAGGATATTCGTCTCTCTTCTCCTTGGCGCACTTGTCGGCCTGGAGAGGGAAATGACAGGAAAACCAGCGGGGTTGAGAACCCACATATTTGTTTCCATGGGAGCATGCCTCTTTACCATATCATCGTTTTATCTGACGGGAAGCATGAGCGTGGATTCATCAAGGATAGCAGCAGGCATCGTAACTGGTATAGGGTTCATAGGTGCCGGCAGCATAATTGCAACGCATGGGCGTGTGAGAGGACTAACCACAGCCGCAAGTTTATGGATAGTCTCTGCAATAGGTTTGATGGTTGGTTTAGGGAACTACATCCTGTCAACTCTTTCCGCAGTTCTTGTGTTCATTGTGTTAAGGCTTGGAAAAATAGAGAGGGAGGTAGAGGATGAAACTGGCAAAACGAGTAAAAGAGATGAGAGAATCTGAAATAAGGAAATTCATGGAAGTGAGTATCAGGCCAGGTATGATTTCTTTTGCTGGAGGCCTCCCAAGTCCTCATTCATTTCCGATAAAAGAAATTGAAAGATTATCCATAAAAGTTCTAAAGAATGAAGGTACCATGGCACTCCAATATGGTGCCACGGAGGGTGTGAGAGAATTTAGAAGAACTATTGCAAAGAGGATGAATAAAAAACTTAAAATTAAATGTAAAGAGGAGAACGTTCTCATAACCACAGGCTCTCAACAAGTATTGGACCTTGTAACAAAGATATTTGTTGATCCAAGGGATCTTGTCGTGGTGGAAGTTCCAACTTACATCGGTGCCTTATGTAGCTTTAGGAACTATCAGTCAAAATTCTTAACTGTTGGTATGGACTCGGAAGGTATGAAAGTTGATGAACTTGAATCAAAACTCAGAGAGATGAACAAGAAGAAAAGAGAAAGGATAAAATTCATATATTCCATACCAAATTTTCACAATCCAAAGGGCATCACCCTATCCATGGAGAGGAGAAAACACCTCCTTGAGATATCTAAAAAATATCAAATACCAATCCTTGAGGACGATCCCTACATAGAACTAAGATACAGAGGGAAGACTCTGCCAACGATGAAGAGCATGGACAAAGAAGGCCTCGTCATATATACCAGTACATTCTCTAAAATACTTTCTCCGGGGCTTAGGCTTGGGTGGGTTGTGGCAGATGGGGAATTGATAAAAAAACTATCAATGGCAAAGCAAGGAACTGACTTATCAACAAATGTTTTTTCCCAGTACATAGCAAACGAGTACATAAAAACAGGTCTGGTAGACAAGCACATACCAAAAATAAGAAAGATGTACAAGAAGAGAGAAGAAGTTATGCTTGAATCTCTGGAAGAATACTTCCCGGATGGATGTGAATGGACGAAACCTGATGGAGGAATGTTCCTCTGGGTGACGCTCCCCAAAAAAATAAATACAAAGAAAATGTTCAACGAAGCCATAAAACGTAAGGTTGCATACATACATGGCGCTGCATTTTGTGTAGATGGCTCAGGATACAATGAAATGAGACTTAACTTCAGCAACCAAGATGAAAACAATATAAGAGAAGGAATAAAAAGATTGGGAAATTTAATAAAGAAAAAGTTATAGCACTTTGAAAAAGCCCATTGAGAACAAAGTTACTGCCACTCCTGCTATTAAGACACCAATTGCCACAGCAGGGAATGCCTCCCTTTTCTTCATACCGAGAAGCCACGCAAGTATGGTTCCTGAATAAGCGCCTGTCCCGGGGAGTGGTATGCCAACAAAAATTATTAATCCTATGACACCATATTTATTGACATACTTCTCTCCTCTTTTCCTGACTCTCTCAACAAGTACCCTAGGTATTCTAAACCTTTCAAAGAATCTTATGTAAAAAAATTCAAGACCATAGTATATTACAGGTATTATGGCTATGTTAACTGTCTCCGTAAGAATGAAAACAAGCCATGGGTCCATCCCGTATCCTATCCCAAGAGGTATGGAACCCCTTAATTCTATCCATGGAACCATTGTAACAAATGCCAGTAGAAATATCTGGTTTAAGCCTAACATAAAACATAATTAAAAAAACAAGTATAAAAAAATGAGAATAAGAGAGATAACTCACTCTATGATTGATTCTCTGATATTATTGCTGCTCAATTCACCCTTTCTGCACGGTTCCATATCATTTCAAACAATGGTTCCAGAACCTCTCCTGCAACGTGGTTACTCTGAGACCATATGTGTAAATCCTGTGTTGGATGAACATCCTTTTCTCTTGTTAAAGCCATTATCAATTCTTTTCCATCGACTACGGCAAATCTTCCATTCACGTTTAGCTTACTTGTATCTCTTACGTCTGCGAATGATTTCAAGTTCTTTATGGTCTCGGCGAGATTTTTGTTTACTGGAGCTGCAATTCTTATCTTAACTCCTCTTCTTGCAGCCTCTTTTATGAGTTTGCTATGATTCTCATATAGTTCCATCAGTCCATTTTCCGATGTTACAAAGTAAATGTATTTCTTAGCATTTTTCAGCAATGTCTCTACCTCCTGGTGCATAGCATGTCTTCCTTTCAGAGCCCCTGTCAACTCAGATGGGTCAACTGTTTTCATCCCATTCTTATGTAATTTCTCAAGTTCATCGATTATATCACTCTTCTTAATCTCTTCTATTCTTTTAGACATATCCTTGTACTCTTCCTCGTATTTTTTCTTCAATCTATCAAGAGCTTCCCTTGGCCTCACTGCAAGATATCTAAGTGGTTTGTTGGATTGGATTACAACAAATCCCTTGTCAGCAAGACTTTCCAATACATCATAGGTTCTCGATCGTGGAACTCCAGACATCTCTGAAAGTGTGCCTGCCGAAGAAGTACCCTTGGCTAACAGTGTTACAAAAAGCTTTCTCTCGTAGGAATTCAGTCCAAGTGTCTTAAGAGTGTCTAATGCCCTTTGACTTGCTACAATCCTTACCAATTTTATCACCTTTTGGGATTAGAATTAATCCCCCATCACACTAATTTAATTTGTATTTAACATTTATAAACTTATCGGTGTTGTATCACTTTTAAGTGCTAATATAGTATTAAAAGTATTTAATATGTATTTATCATCCTTCTTTACCCTGACTTTTATAGAGGTCTTTTAATCTTTGAATCGTATCTGCTTCTTCTGGTCCTTTGTCATCCCTTATCCTAACCAATCTTGGAAATCTTAATGCGTATCCAGACTCATAGTTAGGTGATTTTTGAATTTCCTGATATGCCACCTCCACTACTATCCTTGGTCTAACTTTAACATCTCTCCCTTTTTCTTCGACTATCAAGGGCTTCAAGGCATCTGTCATTGCCTGAAACATATCCTCGGTTAATCCTGTCCCCATCATGCCACATGGAAGATAGCTGTCCGTATCTGGATCCCTTACTGCAAGTACATAGGAGCTCAACCAGTTTGCCCTCTTACCCTCTCCCCATGTTGCGGCAACTATGACCAAGTCCAGTGTTTCCATTATTGGCTTTATCTTGTACCATCCATCGACATGTCTGCCAAAAACATACTTGGAGTCAAGAACCTTCATGAAAATTCCTTCCTGTTTTGCTTCCAAAGCTTCCTTATAAAATTCCTTTGCAGTTTTCACGTCATCCGTAATTATTTCCTTTGCCAGTTGGAATTTCTCTGGTATGACATTGACTATCTTCTCGAGTGTTTTTCTCCTATCTATGAATTTCTTATCGAAGAGCATCTCTCCATCAACGTAAAGAACATCAAACAGATTGATTTGAATTGGTATCTTCTTAATCATCTCTTCTATTCCATACTTCCTGTGAATTCTTTGCGAAAGATTCTGGAACGGTTGTGGATAACCTGTCTTAGGATCTATGGCAAGTGTCTCCCCTTCAACAACACATTCTTCAGGCTTTAATCCCTTCTTGCACAGCTCAACCAGGTCCGGAAATTGTTTAGTTACATTCTCCAATCTCCTTGTGAAAACCCATATCTTGTCTCCCTTCTTATGAATCTGAGCGCGCATTCCATCGTACTTGTACTCTATTGCTATCTTGCCAAATTTTTTGATGATTTCCTCTATGCTCTTTGCCTTTTCTCCCAACATTAGATGTATTGGTTGCCCTAATTTCACTTTAACCTTCTTAAGTCCAGGGATTCCGCTCTCTTTAGCTATCTTGGCAACCTCGCCAAAATCAGATATTATGTTCCATGCATAATCAACGATTTCCGTGAACTTCTTCTTTTCTTCCATATCCTTTGGTTTGAGGAAAGCGCTCACTATAGCATCCCTTATTATTCCTTCGCCAACACCAATCCTCAGTTCCTCAAGTATGGTCCTTATTATGTAAAGGGCCTCCTCTGGTTCTGCAGAGGCAAGTAGTTCCGCTATGAGTATCATTTTCTTGTCCTGAGACTTTGAGCCAGAAACTTCTGCCATCTCCCTTAGATTGTTAAAGACCTTTTCAACCGTTAAACTTTTCTTGAGCAACGTCACCTGCTTTCTTGATTTCACGCACTCTGCAGCCACCATTCCAAGGTCTCCTGTTTTCCTGAAACTTTCTTCAACGTCCTTTAAGGAAATTCCGGTGGCCTTTGAAATTGCCTTAATCATCATCTTGGTTGCTATTCCTATTTCCTTATCGGAATAAGATGGATAAACTTTTCCAGAAGCAAGAAGCACTATCATCTCCAATTCTTTGTCATCAACCCTTTCAAATAGTTCGGAGAGTATTTTTGCCTTTTCCAACTTGGATTGTGTAGATTCCAATTTTTCATAAACTTCCGCAAGTTCTGCATATTTCATAATATTTATTTTAATTTATCTCATATAATAAATTAAGGTGCCATGGATGGACGTATTTGAGGCAATTAAGGGAAGGAGATCTATAAGAAACTACAAGGATAAGCCCGTAGAAGACGAAAAAATAGGCATGATACTTGAGGCATGTAGATGGGCTCCGTCTGCAGGAAACAGACAGCCATGGGAAGTTGTAGTCGTCAATGATCCAGATGAGATTGAGAGCCTGGCAAAAGCCTCGTATGAGCAAACGTGGATTTCAATGGCTCCTGTGGTTTTTGCGATCTGCATCAATGAAAAAATAGCCCTTGCAAACTATGGCAAGAGGGGAGAGATGTATGCCCTGGAAACAATAGGATGCGCAACTCAGAACATGATGCTTGCTGCTTACTCACTTGGTCTTGGGTCCTGTTGTGTTACTGCATTTGAAGAAGATCGTGTAAGAGAAATACTTGGTTGCCCTGAGTTCATAAGACCCGCAGCAATTTTACCAGTTGGATACCCCGATGAGAATCCACCACCTCCGTACAGGGATGAAATAGGAAAATTCACTTATCTCAACAAATATGGAAAAGAAGCAGAGCCAACATGGAGTGGTCTGGTAAAATATGGAGGTAGAATTAAGAAAAAAATATTAAAAACGCTTGAGAAAATTTAAGTTGTATATCACGGCTTTTGATAATTTTTTTCTCCAGCAGTTATTTGAACGTTCAGCCAATTTTCAGGTGGTATAAATGGACAAGCATATCTGGTGCTGTATGCACACCATGGATTGTAAGCCTGATTGAAATCCAGTATCCATTTTCCATCTGCTGTTGTATCCTTGTCATAGTAAAGGTCTATGTACCTACCAGCACCATAAGTTTCCTTCCCATTCGTTAAATCCTTGAATGGTACAAAGACCTCCCCTTTCTTTGGATCATTTGTGTATGCTTGAAGTCTATATTCCTTTCCATCTATTGTGAAGACGAACTCTCCCCACCTCAAGAAGCTCCTGATTTGACCGGCAGTGTCCTCAACATGAATAACCTTTTTATCAGGATGCTCTCTCAGCTCAAGAATAAATCTAAATTTCGGGTTAATTGGAAAGTATGAAAGTCCCTTGAATTTTCCCCTGTCCTCAGGTGGTATTGGAGACTCGGGATGGGTTTTGAAAAATATATCCTTCTCTCTTCTCAGTTCCTCTAATTTTTTAATCCAATCATTTTCGCTCATGTCTTGATTATTCTCTTGACTCCTATTTAAATTTTATGTGGCTTTTGGCATACAATTAAAAATCTGAAAGAGTTCGTCATTATTCCTTCTTCTGTGCCGTACTTCTTTTCAATCTCCTTTAAAAATTTCTCATCCTTTGTTGCATCGAAGTCCTGAATAATTGGCGCTCTCTCGAGCAGTGATACAAAATCATCCATCTTGTAATACTCCGTGGCGTCGTATGTGTCCGTCTTTAAAATCTTAAATCCAGATAATTCAAGTTCCTTGATATATTTCTTCATCAAACTACCGGGCTTCTCTCCGAATGATTGTCCCCTTCCAAAAATTTTCTTTATGTTTTCCTTGTCCCTTTCGTCAACTTGTTGTGTGATGAATATTCCATCGGGTTTCATGACTCTGAATACTTCTGATGGATAGAAGTTCGAATGCCTGCACACTACTACGTCAAAATAATTATTTGGAAATGGTATTTTCTTGGCATCTGAGAGAGCAAATTCAACGTTTTTAAGGTTAGAATTGAATAAATTTTTCTTTGCCCTTCTTATCATGCTCTTTGAACAATCAATCCCATACGCTTTTTTAACATACCCAGCAACCTTCAGCAATACTTCTCCACCACCAGTCCCTACATCCAGCAGGACGGTCTCCCTGTTGATGTATCTTCTCACGATTCTTAAATAATCCCACTTTTTGCCAATGACCTTTATTCTCTTTTCGATTTCGCTGAAGTCCCAACCAGTTGAGGAACCTGCCCTGTCGTAGAACTGTTTGTAATCAATGTCATGATCAATCGTATTGTTGCCCATAATTAATTGACATACATCCTGATTTATAACTATAACTTATCCAAAAATATTTAAGTACTTCGTTCCCTATTCTACTTGTTCTGGTGATTGTGTGTACGACATAAAAATTAAAAATCTTACGAAGATGTTTGATGACTTCACTGCAGTCAACAGGATTTCGCTTAGTGTTAAAAGGGGGGAACTCTTTGGACTTCTTGGTCCAAATGGTGCCGGCAAGACAACAACTATAAACATGCTCTCGACTCTTCTGGCGCCAACATCGGGAACGGCAAAGGTGGCTGGATATGACATAATAAATGAGAAGAATCAGGTGAGAAAAAGTATTGGTGTTGTCTTTCAAGACCCTGCACTTGACACCAAATTAACCGGAAGAGAAAACCTGGAATTTCATGCGATGATGTACAACATAAAAAGCAATGAGAGAAAGAGGAGAATAAAAGAAGTTTTAGAACTTGTTGAATTAACCGAGAAGGCTGACATACTTGTAGAGAATTATTCTGGTGGTATGAAGAGGAGGCTGGAAATAGCAAGAGGACTCGTCCATAAACCCAAGGTTCTGTTCCTTGATGAGCCAACGCTTGGACTTGATGCCCAGACGAGAAGGCACATATGGGACTACATAAAAAAGCTCAACAAAGAGGAAAAAGTTACGATAATTCTAACAACGCACTACATGGAAGAAGCAGACTATCTTTGTGACAGAGTTGGTATAATAGATCATGGAAGGATCGTTACATTAGATTCTCCCGACGACTTGAAGGACAGATTGGGTGGGGATATCATAACCCTGGAAATGGAAAGGGTAAGCAACAATTTTGTAAATTCTGTTAGTAAATTGAAGTTCGTTAAATCTACAAACATACATAACAAAAAACTAATCATCGCGGTTAAACATGGGGAAAAAAGAATTCCTGACCTTATCAATATGGCGCTTAAGAGCAAGGTGAAGATAAATTCTGTTAATTTGCATAAGCCAAGTTTGGAGGACGTTTTCCTTCATTTCACGGGGAAAACAATAAGAGAGGAGGAATCAAGTCATGCTGACAGATTCAGAGAATTCGCAAGGAGGAGAATTAGAAGATGACTAATTTAATAGCTATATATGTCTTATGGCTCAGAGAAATGAAGAGATTCTTGAGGGCGAAATCAAGAGTTGTTGGTACATTGGCAATGCCATTATTTTTCTTGGCATTTCTTGGGATAGGATTCAACAGAATGAGCATGCCCGGTCTTAACGGAACCGACTACATTCATTTTCTTGTTCCTGGAATTATTGGAATGACCATGCTCTTCACATCAATGTTTTCCGGTATGTCCGTTTTATGGGATAGAGAATTTGGCTTCCTAAAAGAAATCATGGTTGCACCGGTTGACAGAATATCCATCGTTCTTGGGAGGACGCTTGGCGGAGTGACCACGTCTGTGATACAGGGCATATTGATACTCGGAATATCTATTTTTATGGGATTTAAATTGAATGGATTAATCCCGTTCCTGTTATCCGTTGTTTTCATGATGCTTGCGTCAACAACCTTCATTGGTCTGGGACTCATATTTGCATCAAGAATGAGAGACATACATGGATTTAGCCTCATCGTGAACTTCGTTATATTTCCATTGTTCTTTTTATCGGGAGCCCTTTATCCAATAGACAACATGCCATCATGGATAAAGATATTTTCCTATGTTGACCCGTTGACGTATAGCGTTGATGGAATGAGGGGAGCCTTGATAAACATCTCAACATTTTCAATTGCCTTCGACTTCCTGATATCATTATTGTTTGCGGCACTAATGATCCTTCTTGGTGCATACTCGTTTGAAAGTAGTGAATCCATTTGAATAGACGAATTCTCTCAAAAATATAAATTTGATGAATTGATATGAGTATATATGGTAAGAATAGAGAAGCTTGTGATGCAGGGATTCAAATCGTTTGCAAATAAAACAGTCCTGCCGTTTCCTTCTGGATTTAACGTTATAGGCGGTGCCAATGGTTCTGGAAAATCTAACATAGTAGATGCAATTTGCTTTGTTCTTGGCATAAGGTCAACCAAAACCATACGCGCGAACAAACTTGAACAACTCATATTCAAGGGTGGTAAAAAAAGAGGTCCTGCAGAATATGCCCAGGTAACACTTTATCTCGACAACGAGGATGGAGAAATTCCAGGAGAAGACAAGAAGATAAAAATCACGAGAAAGATTAACAAGAATGGAGCCAGCATATACAAGCTAAACGGAAGAACTGTCAACAGAAGAAAAATAATTGATCTCCTTTCCAATGCAAGAATTCATGCAGACGGACACAACATAATAATGCAGGGAGACGTCACAAACCTCATAAAAATGAATCCCATAGAGAGAAGAGAAATTATTGACGAGATATCTGGCATAGCAGACTTCGAAGACAAGAAAGAGAAGGCAGAAAAGGAATTGGAAAAGGTTGAGAACAAATTAAAGGAAGCCAGACTGATACTCAACGAGAAGAAAAAAATGCTTGAAAAATTAGAGAAGGAGCAAAAGCTTGCAAGGGAGTCCAAAACCCTGGAGGAGGAATTAAAGACCATTTCAGGATCCATAATAAAAATAAGAATGGATGCAGCCAAGGAAAGTCTTGACAAGATAAATAAGGAACTCGAAGAACTTGAAAGTAAATTCAAAGATATTGATGAAAAGTTCAGAAAATTTGATGAAGAACTTGACAACAAACAAAGAGAGATAGGGTTAATCACATCAAAAGTTTTGAAGAGAGACAAAAATCTCATGGAGAAAACAAAACTATCAAGAGAAATTGATAAGAGAAATGCACAAATAGATGGTTACATAAGGGAGATGCAAAACATAGAGAACATGATAAGACATCTTTCAGAGGATAGTGCTGTCATAAAAAGACTGAAGGAGATGAGGGGTGTTCATGGAACGGTTGGAGAACTTTTCTCAACAGATGCAAAATACCAGAATGCGATGGAAGTTGCACTGGGCGGACATATAAATGATCTCATCGTTGATTCAGATGAAGTTGCCGCAGAGTGCATAAACCTTCTCAAAAGAGAAAAACTTGGAAGGGCAACATTTCTACCATTGAACAAGATAAGATACAAGGAATCTCATGTTGGAAACGAGAGTGGAATTATAGGACTTGCAATAAACCTCATAAGTTACAGCCCAACATACGAACCTGCAATGAGATATGCATTTGGAGATACCGTGGTGGTGAAGGACCTGAATACCGCAAGAAGGTTGATAGGAAAATACAAGATGGTTACACTTGATGGAGAACTCGTACAAAAATCAGGGGCCATGACGGGAGGATTTAGAAAGAAATCAAGGATGCAGGAGATAGCAGAATATAGAAGAAAAAAAGAAGAAATTGAAGATAGGATTGAGGAAGTAAAAAAAGAAATTGAAGAACTTGATGTAAAACTAAGCAACATTGAAAACAAGGAAGAGGAGGCATCGGAAGAAGGACGCGTTAAAGAACTAACCGATTCCATCAGCGATCTGAGAACCAAGAGACAAGACCTGTATGAAAAAAGAATGACGTTACAATCAAAAATATCCAACTTAAGAATCAGAAAGACAAGAGTGGAAACAGAACTTGAAGGATTTGAAATGGAGTTCGAAGAATACAAAGACGTTAAGAATTTCGTAGAGGGAACCATTGAAGCACTGCAGTCACAAAAGAAAAAGGTAATAGAAAAACTCAGGGGGATCGGCCCAGTTAACCAGAGAGCAATAGAAGATTACGAGAGTATGAAGATATTTTATGATGACTTGAGCAAAAAAGTCGAGAGAATAGAAAAGGAAAGAGATGCCATACTGAAAATGGCAGAACAGGTTGAGAGGAGAAGAAAAGAAGCCTTTATGACGGCATTCAAAAAAGTTGATGAGAACTTCAGAAAGATATTCAATGAGCTAACCGGGGGAGAAGGCAGGTTGGAATTAGAAAATCCCGATGACATAAGAACTGGCCTGATAATCAAGGCAAGACCGAAGGGCAAGAAGGCACTGAACCTTGATGCCATGTCGGGTGGAGAGCAAACCATGACCGCATTATCCTTCCTATTCGCGGTGCAAAGATATAAACCCGCTCCATTCTACATACTTGATGAGATAGATGCAGCACTTGACAAGATAAACACGAAAAAAATAAGTGAACTCATAGAAAAGCAATCCAATAGCGCACAATTCATAGTAATAACACACAACGACGTCACAATGAAAATGGCAGACAATGTGTATGGAGTCACCATGGAAGATGGTGTATCCAAGGTTATAGCAATAAAAATGCCAGAGAAATAAGAATAACAAAATTAAAAAAATAAAAAGAAAATCCCATTTAGCCTATTAGTTTCCAAGCTCCACTAGATGTCTTGTTTGCTATGCTTGCAACTCCTGGACAGTCTGTTGTTCTTAGTTTTATATTGTAAGCTGTTGTTCCGTTTACTGAAGCTAATGTAGCTGTTAATTTTTTTGACTCTCCTTTTGAAAGAGTCGTATTATCGGGGTCGACCGTTTGGACATTTGTTCCGTTATATACAGTCACTCTAAGATTTGATATGTCCTCCTCACCCATATTCGTCACCACAAAGCTTACACTCGTATCTGTAGTGGAAATAGTATCCGGGTCGATTTCCATCCTTGTTACGCTGCAATCAATTAAAGCACCACCCTTTGTCTCTACTGTCACCTTTTGTTTTTGTGTAAAGCTTGTGAAGAATGTCCCTGCTATTCCTGCAACTGCTATCACGAAGGCTATTAGGATTATGGCTGCTATTAATGGACTAATACCTTTTTTTCCTAACATATTTTCACCTGGGGGTGTAACCTATTTAACTTTTGTAAATCTTATATATAAAGATTACTCAGGAAAATTTTGGTGTAAATATGAAGGAGAAGGAAATTATAGACCTTGTATCAAAGGAATCCAACTGGGAGGAGGTTATAGAGTACATAATAAACGAAGAAGGCATGGATCCGTGGGATATAGACATCGTTAAGCTTGCTGATGTTTTTGCTGAATACATCCTGAAGATGAGTGAGTTTGATTTTAAGATACCAGCCCGTATAATAATCATTTCTGCCATACTTCTCAGAATGAAAGTTGAGATATTGACATGGGAAAAGATAGAGGAAAAGGAGGGAGGAGTAAAGGAGGAAGAAAAGATAGACCTCTCTAAGGTTCCCGAACTTGAAGTTCCAGTGACAAGGATACCAAGAAGGAAGGTCACCCTTGATGAGCTTGTTGTTGCACTCAGAAAAGCCTTCAGGACCAAGGAGATCAGAGAAGAAAAGAAGTTCAGAAGGAAAAAAATGGTTGAAAATCTAATTGAAGATACCAACGTTGATATAGAAGAAAGAATAAACGACTTATATGAAAGAATAAATAACATCTTAACCCAGATGAAAAGAGGTGAAATAACATTCAGGGACCTTGTACCAAAATGGGAGAGAAAAGAAATTGTGGATAAGTTTTTACCGCTTCTTCATCTTTCTCAGGAAGGCAAAGTCACATGCGAACAGAAAGAAATTTTTAAAGACATTTACATAAGACTAAAAGGGGAAATTAATGAATGAAAAGAAAGCTATCCTTGAAGCTGCACTGTTCATATCGGATAAACCAATCCATATAAAAGAACTGTCCAAAATTGCCAAGCTTGATGAAGCATCCGTTAGAGAAATTATTAAGAATATCGACGAGGAGCTTAAGAGAGATGACAGAGGAATAGAACTCTTATCCATAGGAGACCACTATCATTTAAAGGTTAAAGAAAAATATCTCAACAAGGTTTCTCATCTAACACCATATGCTGACCTTTCAAGAGCCATGCTCAAAGTGCTGTCTCTTGCCGTGTACAAGAAAGGCATAACCCAGAGTGAAATTGTGAAGACCATAGGCAATCGGGCATACGACTACATTAAGGACCTCGTAGCGAGGGGACTCATAAAAACTGAAAAATTTGGCAGGACAAAAAGACTTGACCTCACAGAGGAATTCATGAGGTACTTTGGAGTCAGCAGTAGGCAGGAGCTTCTTGACAAATTTAGAATGAAAACTGGAAAGAAAGAATTGAAAGATATTTACCTCCCAGATTTTGCGGCATTCTTTGAAAGATTGGAAAGAAAAAGGCGTGAATGATGAACTTCAGCGAATTGTACAAGAAGGACTTTCTTGAAATGATTGAGACGTTGAATGGCCCATTTGTATATGTAAATCCTCATGAGTTTCCAGACTTCAGCGATAACTTCTCAGAAGATATTCAGGAGATTGCATACAGAATTGGTAAAAATGACGTGGGCGCAGTAATACTTCCTGAAGAAAATAAAATCATAATACCTCCCCTGCCAATAGAAAAAACATTCGAGGGAGACAAGAACTTTCTCTTAGAGATGATTAACAAAAAGTACACGATTGGCATAATTCTCTTAAGACTTGGTGAATATTCTATTGGTATATTTGAGGGAAACAACTTAATAGTCCACAAGACGGGAACACAATTTGTGAGTGGTAAAATAAAGGCAGGTGGACAGAGCGCAGCCAGATTCCAAAGAGTCAGAGAAGGACAAATAAATGATTTCTTCAAGAGAGTTTGCTCGCAGATAAAAGAAAAATTCAATCCATACGAGGAAAAAATAGAATTCATTTTCTTTGGCGGAGATTCTATAGTTGTCAAGGAGTTCATAGAGTTTTGTGATTACATGAAAAGGTTCAAGGAAAGAAATATCATTATGAAAAGAATTCTAAGTGCAAGACATATGAAATTGAAGATGTTAAAAAATATTTTAAAAGAAGTTTGGAAATTTAGAGTTTATGAATTTTAATGTAATAATTCATCCTTGGACCTGTATGGCATCTGTCTCGATGCCCCTCTTTTTTTGTCAAAACATGGCCACTTTTCCCTGCATCTGCCCTTTAAGCACCCCGGTACTGCATCATCAAACACCTGAGGAAGAATAATCCTCATTTTTCTGTACAGCGGCTTGGCGAATAACTCTCTTATTGGCTCTTGTGCATTTTTACATAACCTTTTCTCAAGAATGTAAACTATCTCCGTTGAATTCGTTGTTATGTAGGAATCCATTTTAATGGCATTTGGGAGTATGTAGTAAGCCTCTTTGATCCCGTGCTCCTTCAATGTATCGAATGCTTCCTTTATTTTCTGCATGTGTGCATCGTATTCCTCCTTAAAACCAAATTTCTCTATGCTTGGATGCATATCATATTCAAAGTTCTGACCAGCAATATCCAATGGTGTATAACTATCCACTATGTGTCTGTGTCTGGTTTTCTGATGATTTAAGGACTTCTTACTTCTATCCTCAATTAGATACATATCATGTTCTGCGACCGAAGTATGCCCAGAATCCATCACCTTGCCTAGAACTAACTTTATCCTATCGAGTGTTATCTCTCCGTTTTCGTAAGCTTTCAACAAACCCCAAAAATTTCTGTCGTCTCTGGTTGTCATCGCAGCCAATCCAGACATAAGTCCTGGTTCCTCTGGTGTTATGGGAACGTCAAGGTAGCCTATATCTATATCAGACTCCTCAACCAACCCATTTATTTCCTCCAAGACTTTCTCAACATATTTGTTTGAATAGTCCAGTGATGTGAGATTCTTTTTTATTGGAAATCTCTTTAAAATGTCCATGTCTTCATCAAATATCATTGGAGCCAATTTTCTTAGGATTTTATATTTTTGCTCACCAATGCGCCTTATTTCAAATGGTTTATCCTTTGCCATGGAAGACCTTATCATCTGTAGTTCATCGAATGTATTTCTTGTACTCACTATACTTGTCATTGTAGAAAGACTTAAAATGTCCCTTGCGTCCTCTTTGTTAACACCTTCAACGCTATCGGGTGTTTCCATCCTATAATACAAGTCAAACCCTGCCTGAACAACAGGCCTAAAAACTTCTTCAAATAATTCACCACTAACACCATGCGGTATGTGACTTTCTGGGGCTGCTGTTGAATATCTTTGTGATTTCTGTGTGTAACTTTTATGGTCGGAAACTTCGTGCATTGTGGCAATTCTTGTTCCATTAATCATAAAATTCAGCCAGGTGTGCTCCAATTGGTGAGGGTCCTCATCTAATATGTAATCTATAACCAGTTCTACTTGGTTATCAGAAATGGAATTATAGATATCCTTCAATTTTCTCTTTGGAGACAACTGCGCCAAATATATAGATGCTTGAATCTTCTCAAAGTCATCATGTTTTCCAGTAATTGTGCTACAACCAATTAGTTTTACATCTGTAGGAGAATTTACAAATCTAACCTTAGTCATCCCACACCACACATTAATTATTGTAAAGTAAGATAAATAGAATTAAGTTGTCATGAAGAAGTGATTCTTCTATTATATTTAAAATTTAGTAAATAATACTTCCTTATGTTAAAAAGTATTCCCTCCTATATTGTTGTAGAAGGCCCTGATGGTTCAGGAAAGGATACTATCGTAAAATTCTTAAAAGAAAATAACGATCTAAATGCGGATTTCTACAGGGAACCCGACATAGAAAATCCCATAGGAAAAATAATCAGAAAAGACATTCTTAGCGGGGATGTGTATTCAGATTATCAAATTCAAGGTTTGCTGTTTACTTCTGACAGATACCTCATACAGAGGACTAAAATGAAAGAGTCATGGGAACGTGGTAGGAACATCATTTCTAACAGGTCGTTTGTAAGCACCATTGCATATCAGATAACAGAAGACCTTCCATTCAACAGGATTTTGATAGAGCTTCAATCAAGGGTCATTGCCCCTGACATGATACTCTTTGCAGCAGTAGACCCTGAAACCATCATAGAGAGAAAGAGCAGAATGAACGATAGAAAGGAAATATTTGAGAATAAGGATTTTTTGAGGGAACTATCATTAAAATATCTCATCTCTCTTTACATAACAAAAGCGCTCTTTCCATCAACCGATATAGTTTATGTTGATTCCAGACAATCCAAGGAAGATATGAAAGAGGAAGCACTTGAGAAGGTGAGTAATTTTATTGGTGGTGAGTATCAGATGTTTGAAGACTTTACCCCATGGGGTTGGCACACATCTGAACAATTTCCATCACTCCACAACGCCAGAGTAGAGATCAAAGAGAAAATGAAAAGTGGTGAGGAAATAGAAGTTAAAAAGATATTTTATGGTGGGCTGAAATCAGCTGCCATGAGAAAGGCAATTAGAGACTTCATATACAATGAGGATAAACTCATAGGAAAAGCTGACGTATCCACATTTGGAAGCAAGGTACGGGAAGGAGATGGCATCGCAGTTCACTCCGTCTTAGACGGTTTCCTCCATGAATATGAGAAATACGAAGATGTGATGGGTGTGAGAGGTGAAGATGTTAGGAGGGCATGTGAAAATTTCTTTGAAAAAAATAAAATACATAGAATTAATCCAGCATATCCCGGAAACCCGTATATTTTTAAAGAAGTACTTTAAATTCTTAGATATTTTTTTACCATGGAGAAAATCTCATCGGATATTTCTTCTATACCTTTCTCTCCATTTATGATAATCCACTTCTTAGCAAAAATATTTCTTTTAGCCATGTCGTCATACCTCTTGGATACTAGGTCCTGAAACTTCTTATTTTCCTCGTATCTATCAAGTTCGACTTTTTCCTTCCTTTTCCTTTTCACCGATACGTCAGGTGATATCTTCAAATAAAAAACTACGTCAGGCTTAACCACATTGAACAGTCTAGCAAATGATAGTGCCTTTTTCTCTGGAAATCCCTGAGCACACTGGTAAGATAAAGTTGTTGTAAAATACCTATCCGCAAGAATCACCCTGTTCCTTGACTGTGCATCCCTAATGTCATCCATATCCTTGAGTATATTTATCGAATAAAGAAGGAATTGAATGTCAGGCCCTATGTAAAATTTCTTGTGTAAGAACTCATGAATGCTAACACCTATTGGATCGTTGTAAGTTGGATATCTTAAATGAAGAACAGGTTGGGATAATATTGCGTTCAATCTTTCTTTGAGGTTCTCAGTTTGAGTTCCACAACCAGCTCCGTCAATCCCTTCAAAGACAATGAACTTCCCTTTCATCAATTAAGTTTTATACCCCAGATTTTAAATAGTTTAGATGAAAAAAATATCACATGGAAACAGAGGTCAAAGTCTCGGAATATGATGGAGATATAAAAGAATTACTGAGCAAGTATTCTGACGAGTTTGTGGAAGTTCCTATTGGTAGGACTGATGTAAAGAAGTATGCCTTGATGGAAAATGATGGGATATTGATCGTTTCTCAGAGTAAGGGATTAAGGAATCCTGAATACAACGTGATATTATCCTCTCATAGTGATACTGAGGAAAAAGCAAAGAGGCAGTTAGAGAGATTTAGCGATAAAACATCCTTGAAATTAAGAGAGCCGCCTGAACAACTTAAAAAATTATTTAAAAGTATTAACATTGACTTCTGAAACCTTTTATTTCTTTGAAACATTGATTATTATCATGCTTGTTAAAGACTTGGATTTGCCTGAGAAGGCTAAGGAGAAAATAATAGAAAAGGGTATAGAAAAGCTTAACCCTCCTCAAGAAATGGCGGTGAAGAAGGGAGTCCTGAATTTCAAAAACATGGTAGTCGCATCTCCAACTGCTTCAGGTAAAACGCTCATTGCTGAAATAGCCTTCTTAAAAACCATTTTAGAGAGGAGGACGAAATCTTTATACATTGTACCTCTCCGTGCTTTGGCCTATGAAAAATATCAAGACTTCAAGAGATATGAAGATTTAGGCATTAAAGTAGCGCTCTCACTTGGTGATTATGATTCATCGGATAACTGGCTCGCAAACTATGATTTGATCGTAGTCACAGTTGAGAAACTTGACTCTTTGCTAAGGCACAAACCAATATGGATAAGGGAGGTAGGACTCATTGTGGCTGACGAGATACACCTGCTCAACGATGAGGGCAGGGGGCCAACGCTTGAAGTTGTCCTGACCAAGATAAGGAGAGATATCAATCCCCAAATCATAGGTCTTTCTGCAACCATATCAAATTCCGGGGAAATAGCCGAATGGCTTGGCGCCGAATTGGTAACATCTGATTACAGGCCAGTGAAACTTTACGAGGGTGTGTTCGATGGAGAGTACCTGAAATTTTTTGAGAAGGGAAACATCTATTTTGAGGAAAGGGAAAGAGGTGAGATAGCAATAGCAAAGGAAACAGTGGTTCAAAACAAACAAGCCCTCATATTTCTCTCTAACCGAAGGAGTGCTGAGTCGGTTGCAGTTGAAGTTGGAAACACCATAAGGAAATTCTTAAACACTGAAGAAAAGAAAGAACTGAAAAAAGTTTCGGAAAGAATCCTCTCAGTTCTGTCCCACCCAACGAAGCAGTGTAGAAAGTTATCGGAGTGTGTTAAAAATGGCACGGCGTTTCATCATGCAGGACTTGCCCACCAGCAAAGGGTTGAAGTTGAAAATGCCTTCAGGAAGGGACTCATAAAAATAATATCTGCAACGCCAACTCTTGCAGCGGGTGTTGATCTGCCAGCCTTTCGGGTCTTGATACGTGATGCAAAGAGATACTATCCATCTCATGGGTACGTTTACATCCCAGTCCTAGAATATCAGCAGATGATTGGAAGGGCAGGGAGGCCAAGATACGATGAATTTGGAGAGGCCATATTGATAGCCAAGAGTGAGGGAGAAGCAAGAGAACTCGAAGAAAGGTTCATAATGGGAGAACCAGAAGAAATATACTCCAAACTCTCGATTAAACCAGTCTTAAGATCACACGTCCTCTCCCTGATAAACACCACGGTTAAGAATGAGGAAGAACTTAAAGACTTCTTCTCCAAGACGTTCTTCGCTCATCAGTACGAAGATGTGTCAAGAATTGAAGAAATGTTGGAAGAAATAATAGAGAGATTGAAAGAACGGAAGTTTGTAAAAGAGAACAGTATATTGGAAACCACGAGAATTGGAAAGAGGGTTTCAGAGCTTTATCTCGATCCAGAGACCGCATATAAACTGATAAATGGTATGTCAAATGTCAAGAATTACTTCGACGTACTTCTCCTTATATCATCAACACTTGAGATGTATCCCGTGAAGGTCAGGAAGAGTGACATGGAATGGTTGGAAAAAGAACTTGCCAAAAGAGAAGGAAAAATAAATATGGACATACCCGATAGATGGGACATTGAATACGACGATTTCCTGAGTGCCTTCAAAACCTCATTAATATTGGAAGAATGGATAAACGAGAAGGGTGAGGACTACCTCTTGGACAAATATAGAATTACACCAGGGGAATTGAGAAATAAGATAGAAATCTCGGACTGGCTATTGTACTCGTGTGAGGAGCTTGGTAATTTACTTGGGTTTAGAGAAAAGATAAGAATCATGAGAAAACTCAGAGAGAGAATAAAGTATGGAATAAAAGAAGAACTCATAAGCCTCGTGAAGCTGAAAGGAATAGGAAGAGTGAAAGCAAGGATACTTTACGATGCAGGATTCAAAAAAATCTCTGACCTGAGAAAGGCGCCAAGAGAAAGACTTGGAGATCTCATAGGAGTGAAGACTGCCGAAAATGTTATGAAGCAAATACTTGGTGAAGAGGAACAAAAAACACTTTGATTATTTTCTCTTCTTTTTGTTTTGAATCTTTTTCAAATACTCCGGCGTCTCTACAGCAAAAAAAGTGTAAAAAAATCCAAGAACTATTAGAGTAACCGTTGTCGAGCCTGCAAGAAAAGTGTTTATCATATTCCTGGAATAAAAGAACCAGAACAGTATCAATCCGATTACAATTAGAGATGCCCCGAGGTAAAGTCTTGACTTTATCATAATATCCCTTATCATTTCATTATTTAAATTATTTTAGTCCCCTCAACCTTATTATAATCATGCTTTTTAAGTCTCTATTCTCAAGAAAAAAAGAAGTTGAAACCGTTAAAGTAAGAATTGAAGAAGTTGAAACTTTCGTTAAAAAAGAAAATGAATATTTCCTAAATGAATTGGAGGATAAGATACGAGAGAAATATAAAGACATTGAGGAAAAATTAGGAGAATTTGAGAGCTCGTTTGAAACTTTTGAAAATTTAAAGGTTCCTGAGGAAACTTTTGAAAGACTAAAGAAGTCAGCAGAGACTGCCAAGAAAATAGTTGAGAGCAACATTGAGAAATTCATCGATTCGTTCTCAATTCCTGAAGAAGCTACATTCACTCAGGCGAAGAAATTTCGTCAGGCTGCATCAGAAAAGATAGCAGACCTAGGAAACAAGGTTGGCAGAAGTCTTGGAATACTTAGAATGGCAATGGGTGATGAGTTGAAACCTCTTACTAGGTCAGTTGGAAACCTAGAAAAAAGTGTCATTGAATTACACAAACTCCTGAAAGAAAATGAGAATAAGGTGAATGACATTGAAGAAGCAATAAGCCTCGGTAAGAGCATAGTTTCTAAAAAGAAAAAACTTCAAGATGTGATTAAAAGGATTCAGGATAAGGAAGAATTGTTGGGGTCCAAAGAATCTGCGATGAAAAAACTAAAAAAGGATATTGAAGACTTTGAGAAGAGTAAAGACCTTCTCCTATTCAAAGAAATGGAAAGAAAAATGAAAGATTTGGAATTGAAGAAAAGAGAGACCGAAAACAAAATTGTCCAGGAGATATCCTACTTCGAAAAAGCATTTAAAAAAATAGGGTATTATGGAACAAGCAAAGACCTGGCAATAATAAAAATTCTTCTTGACTCTCCTTTAAACATTATCCCAGAGGGCTCTGAAAAACTTAAGAAGATACTCCCGGTTGTAATAAAACAAACTCAAAATCTCAACTTACCTGACAAGATAAAGAAAAAAGTGCTCAAGGGAGCAGAAAGAATAAATTCTGGCATACTGGACAACCTTCTTGAAGAGCATAAGAGATTAACATCAGAAATTGAGAATTTATCAAAAAAAATTAAGACTTCTTCCGTAATTAAGAAAAAGAAATCTTTGGAGGATGAATACAAAAAATTCCCGGAAGAAATATCTTCCATAAGGAAGTCAATTGAAGAACTGAAAGATGAAAAAGAATACCTTCTTGATGAAATAGAATTTGAGAGGGGTTCGCTGAAAAACAAGTTGGATAAATTATCCGGAGAAAATGTTATCGTAATAGAATAGAACTATATATCCGCTGCCCTTTGGGGCAGCGGAAAACAAAAAGCTCGGGGAGTGTAGATTTTTGACCATCCTTTTGACACCACCTCCCATGGCTCCTAGGTCTCGATATATAAAGAGAATTCGCTATATAAACCACTTGTGAAATTAAACTATAGAACATAGTTCCATTATTTTTTATAATAATTTGGACTAATTATAAACATGTTTCGCCTCATATTCAGCCCAAAGTGGTTTTATGGCATAGACATAATATTTGAAATTTTCTTCGTGCTCATCACCCTGCTCATTTCCTTTTACGGGTACAAGATTTACAATCTGTCAAGAAACAAGGAACATAAGTATTTCTCCATATCATTCCTGTTGATAGCGACTTCCTTTATATTCAAAATACTGACCAACTTTGACATATATTTCAATGTTTTTAGGACTCTAAGGATCGGTTTCCATACCATTGTTTTAAGTTATTTGTACAACTCTGGAATACTCTATGTGAGCGGTCTTTTCATATACAAGTTCCTAACAACATTGGCATTCTTTGGCCTCTTTCTCCTAACAACAAAAAAACACTCAAAGAACGACATATACCTGATAATTTATCTTATATTAATCTCTACAATTTTTAGTAGTTTCGCATATTACATATTCCACATAACACTCGCCATTATACTATTTTTCTTATGCACGCACCTGTATGATAATTATAAAAAAAGAAAGAGTGCATCGAAGTTCTTGGTTCTTCTTGCATTTCTGATGATATTGGCCAGTCAATTCGCATTCATGATAATATTCCTTGCCATGGAATTCTATGTTGTAGGTGAAATCTTCCTCTTGATTGGTTACTTCATCCTATTGTATAACTACCTCATGGTGTCCAGAAAATGAAATCTCGAAGAGACAGAATAGATGTAATATATGACATACTCTCGGCAATAGAGAAAGAGGGTGGTCAGATAAAGCCGACCAGGCTCATGTACAAGTCCAACTTATCTCATAAGCTCATGAAGTCACATATACAGAACTTAACCGAAAGGGGCGTCATAGAAGAAATAACCACAAAAAAGAAAAAATATATAGCCATCACAGAAGATGGAAAGAAATTCATATCCGAGTTAAGAAAAATGAAAAGATTCCTGGACTCATTTGGATTGTAGTTCTATTCTCCGTCAAGCCATAATGATGCAGCTCCAATCACTCCAGCATCTTCTCCAAGTTCTGCTCTTTTGATGACAGGACCATACGGCAACTGTAGTTCGTATTTACTCAATATTTTCTTTGTTCTATCTTTAATCCTTGTGAGGAAATTTTCTTGCTTAAGCGCTACACTTCCTCCTACAATAAAAATATCCGGATCAATTATATTTGAGAAAAGTGCAATGGTCTTTGATGCACCCTCTATTGCCTCCTCAATTATTTTTCTTGCTACTTTATTGTTTTTTCTAGCCTCGTTAAAGACGTCTGAAGTAGAAAGATTTATTCCCATTAACTTTGATGCTCTTCTTGCAATACCGTTCCCACTGAACATGTCATTTACCGTTTTGCTACCAAAAAGAGGAAGATGAGCTATCTGCCCAGATAGACCATGAGAACCATGCCATATCTTCCCTTGATATACCACCCCAACTCCTATACCAGTGCTGATAGTGAGATAAACAGAATTTCTGATTCCTCTCCCTGCTCCGAAATAATGTTCTCCTAAAGCTGCAACATGCACATCATTATCTATTTTCGTTGGCAATCCAAAGGTTTTCTCTATTATTTCTTTTAATCTGATATTATGCCATTTTGGAATAGAGCCACTGGATACAACTACACCATTTTTGTAATCTACTACCCCAGATGAACCTATTCCTATATTTGAGGGGGAATATTTACTTCCGTCTAAGGCTTTCCTTATTAGAGATATGCATTGATTAACGATAGCCATTCCTCCTTCTTTCATATTTGTGTTTACTTCTCTTTTGTATAGTAACTGCCCATCTTTTTTTACTATTCCAGATGCAATTTTGGTTTTTCCTATATCAACACCAATTACAGCATCACTTATGTTTTCTCTCATGTTCAATCCCTGTTTTATAATCACTCCAAAATATTTTGGCAGTCTTTATTACCTTTATGTTATTTTATCAATCTCCAATATTTATGTGTTTAAAGAATTTAGAAAAAGAGGGAGTGTTAATTGCATGATGGAGCCTTCGGAGGGATAACCAGTATCCTTTCTAATTTTGCCGAAGGCCAACATGCTTTTCTTTAGGTGACCGTTAGCCTTTCTTTTGCAAAAGAAAGGGTACGTTTGAACCCCCAACCTGCTGCTAACTGTGCCATTTCGCTAAAGCCTTTTGTCCATAGGGACTAAGGCGCTATCCTCACGAAAGGCTTACAAGGCAGCCGCTCTACCGTTGAGCTACGAAGGCATCATAAAAATTGCTTTGCAATTTTTATTCTACAAAGGATACATGCTTCGCATATATCCATCTATTTAGAGTTTATTTTTATTTAAAGAAATTTAAATATTTTTATATGAAGGGTCAGGCGGCCGTTGAATACATGATAATAATAGGAATAGCAATAGCAATACTAACTCCACTCTTCGTTATAATAGACTCCTACACTTATGAAAGCAAGCAGGACCTTAGAACAAAGGCATTGGAAGACGGACTGGATTCTATTGCAGAGTCAGCCAACATGGTGTACTTTCAAGGATACCCGGCAAGAATATCCGTCACCGTCTATATTCCACAGGGAGTGATTTTAACCAATGTCACGGGTGATTTCATAAGGGTGAGATTAGAGTCAAAAAATGGCTACAATGATGTAATAAGTGTTACAGATGCTCCTGTTAACGGAACACTACCAACAAGTTCAGGAACATATAAGGTGACCGTTAGCGCCACGGAGGATGGTTGGGTTAATGTCTCATACTAAAGCCCAGATAAGCCTGGAATTCATGGTTCTTGTAGGATTTGTTTTGTTAGCATTCACCATATACACGCCAATACTATGGCAACAACAAAATGAAATATTGGGAGAGAGAAAGACCTTGATTGGAGAAAAAATTGCTCTAACCTTAAAAAATGAGATAGATATGGCCGTTATGTTTGGTTCCGGATATGAGAGGAACTTCACCATACCAGATTACATATTGAACTCCAAATACACGATAACAGTACATGATAGAATCATAAACGTGAAGTGGGATACTGGAGAAACTCAGGAAATGATAATAACCAACAGAACATCGGGAATTCCTTCTCCTGGAAAGAACACCATACTAAACGAGGATGATGAAATTGTCTTCAAATAAAGCACAAATATTCAGTCCAGACTTCATAATGGCAACCATAATTTTTTTATTCATACTTGTAACGCTACAGGTGAACAATTATATGATAAGGGAAAAAATAGCAGAGCAACAAGATATGCTTTACTACGACTCCCTTCTCTCAAAAACGGATATTCTTGTCCTGTACTCCGGTTATCCAAAGTATTGGGATGCAAGTAACGTTGAGGTGCTTGGATTTGCAGAGAGACCAAATATTCTGAATGAAACAAAGATAAAGGAATTTGTCTCCATGGATGAAAATGACATAAAAAAACTTCTTGATATAGAGGGCAAGTCATTTTATTTTTTTGTAAAGAATTCTGAGGGAAAGATAATGTATGAAAAGGGCTCGCCCTCATGGGAAAATTCAGATGAAGTATTTGTTGTAAAAAGAGACGCTGTCATGAATGGGAAAGGTGTGGAGATGAGGTTCATAGTCTGGTGATTTGATGAAGGGATTTGTATTTTCACTTGATGCCATACTCGCCCTTGGGGTAACAATTGGATTGATAGGTCTCATTGGATTACACTACACCATAGTACCACAATTGAGATACTCTACAATTCAGTCAGATGCAGAAGACGACATGCAAATACTTTCTGGTGAAGTGAATGTAACAAAATTCAATCTTCCACAGAGCTTTGAAGGTGAAACATTTCTGGAGGCAATAGGAACCATGTGGTTGGAAGGTAACAAGACGAGGGCGATGAATTTAACAAGAGATGCACTGGAGAACTTCACAACAAAATGTTTCGAACTGGTCTTCGACAACGAGACTATTTATAAGAGCTGTCCCAATGAGGGAAGTACAGTAGCTGTTGCCAATAGAATGGTATCTGGATATAGAACTGGAGAGAAGCCCACTGGATACATAGCACGAATATTCTTGAATAAGATCAGGAATGTTAAATCCAAATTCCTTTACTTCGGCGGATACATAGGAGACGGTAACATAACAAGAACCTTTAACTTAACTTCCATGGATAACGTGGTAAGTGTTGACATGGAACTTGCAATTGGCTCAAATTTTAGTTTTTATATAAATGATAACTACGCTGGATATTACATCTCTCCTGGAGCATCAATGTACTCAAAAACTTACATTGTTTGTAACACAACAGAAAATCCCTCATATTGCTCATACCTTCAGAATGGGATTAATAAGATAGGATTTAATTTCAGTGGAAACGACAGCTACATAGGCGGAGGATATGTGAAGATAAAGTACAACACAACAGAATTTTCTGTGAAAGAACCTGAAAAATATTACTTCCCGGGGATTCATGGAATAATAAATTTATATGATTCCTTTTATGTTCCTGGAAAACTCAATGGAATGAATATAAGACTGCATTATCAAAGCGATTATCCTGTGTTCTTGAACATAGGAGGTAAAAATATTTATGAAAACGATACAAAAAATGAAAACATCATAGAAATAACCAATGAATCTCTTT
>JAGGZI010000054.1 GCA_021162085.1 Candidatus Aenigmatarchaeota archaeon | reverse complement strand
CTTTTTATTTATACAATATGTCTTTCCTTTCCCATGTTTGCTTACATCGAATATTTTTCCGTGAATATGTCAACATCATCAGTCAATCTTGTTAAATTATTATCATTTGGCATAGTATGGTTCGTAATATCACTTTTTGTGGGGAATCTCGTTTCCGCGTTTTATTACAGTAATGCATCTAAATATTTTCTGAGACAAAAATATGAGAAACTAAGCAAGTCGTTTGAGAATGCGAAAAAAAGATATTGGCATTTACTTGGCACACAGATATTGTTGTTTTTAATCCTTTTTGGTGTTTTCTTTTTATTTGGGGGGTTCGCGATATTTTCTTATGAGTCCGCTATATCTATATTGGGTATAACAACCGGATTAGTTGCATTGATAATTACTTTATTCTTATTGATGGTCAGCCCGGCCGCATGCGTCATAGGTAAGTTAGGTCCAGTGGACTCCATCAAGGAGAGTTATTCTCTCATAATGAGAAACAAACTGAACACGTTTGCTTTTTTAATAATATTCTTCATAATCACATACATAATAAACTTAGTTGGTACTTTACCTCTTACAGCATACAGTCATATGCTGAGAGGTGAATCCCTCCTGAATTATTCTATTAAGATATTTCCTTTCTTTTTATTTCAGTCCATATTTGGTGTAATAGCAGCCATGTTTGATATATCAGCAATAGCTAATTTCTATATTACACTGAAGAAAGGTAAGTCCAAGAAGAAAAGAAGGAAAACTAAAAAGAAAAAATAATTTTTTATCTTCCAAAGAATTTCCTTAAGGTAGGGCTCATATCTTCTAAGTGTTCTCTTCTTATCTGCTCATAGAAGTTGAATATTATCATGACTGTCAGAAGTATTCCGGTTCCAGTTCCAAGGGCCCCCGTAAAATCTGCAAATGCTGCTAAAAATCCAACGAACGCTCCGCCCATCACTGCCAGGGGTGGTATGTATCTACTCAGTACCCTCTCAACTATTCTTATGTCCCTTCTAAATCCGGGTATGCTTAAACCTATTGTGTGTAATTGCTTCGCTACACTCTTTGGATCCATTCCAGATGTATTTATCCAGAATATTGAAAATATTATAGATCCAAGTATCATGAAGAGAGAGTAAGTTGTCCATACGAGTGCATCTGCTGGTAATGACGTCCCGGATATTGCCGAAACCACCAAACTTGATAAAGTATGCTGGCGTGGTGGTGTTATGAAGTACATAAGTCCTCCGGTGAGGTTACCATTAGAGTAAGTACCAAATAGGCTTATTCCCCTGTTGTAAAGCATCCTAGCCATCATCTCCATATTTGCCAACAGTGCCGCCGTTAATATAACAGGTATGTTCGATGCATAGACGAATTTTAATGGGTGTCTGTATCCAAATCCTCTGACCATGCCATATGCCAACGGGATTTCCACTTTCATGGATTGTGCGTAGGCAACCATCAGGAAGACGATTACTGTAAATATAATTGGTATGAAGTCTATTATTGCTGATAAGGGGCTGCCCTGTGTTAAACTTACAATCGCGGATGGTATCAATCCACTTGGACCTCCCTCACCAAAGAAGTTAAGCGCCCTTACCATTATGGTCTTTGAGACTCCTGCAGCAATGAATAAAGATACACCTGATCCAATTCCCCATTTTGAAACAACTTCATCCATGAGGATGATCAACATACCACCTGTGGCCAGTTGAAGTATTAAAAATATGGCTATCAAAGGTCCACCGGCGGCTGGAATTGCACCAAAGGATACAAATGCAAATGCCTCAAAGAAACAAAAGAATATTGATAACATCTTCTGTGTTCCCATAAATTTCATTTTTCCTTCCTTGGTTCCCATATCCCAACCAACTATACCACTACCTACCAACAGCTGAAGTATTATGGATGCAGTAACTATGGGGCCTATACCAAGAGTTATCAATGAGCCCATCCTTGAACCAAGAATGGTTTCAAGAAATAGGAAGTGTTGGACGGCATTCTTTTCAACACCCCAAACTATTATTTGACTCATTGTAAAGAACAGTATCAAAGTCAACCCAGTCCACTTCATTTTTTCCTTAAAGTTAAGTTTCTTCGTGGGCTGACTTACACCTGGAATAAACTTAAGTACGTCAAAGTAGTTCAATTATTTTTCCACCAACCTTTTCTATTTTTTTCTTAGCCATTTGAGAGAATGATTTGGACTTTATCTCCAAGGCATTTGTCAGTTTACCATTTCCCAAGACCTTATCATACCCTAATTTGGAGACATCTATACTTTTTTCTCCTGATTTTCTGTATAATTCGTCAAGTTCCTTTAAATTGATTGTCTTGATTATTTTTTTATTTTTCCTTTTAAATCCTCTCTTGCCAAAATGTTCAGGATTTTCCTTCAGTATCATGGTCTTCTTGTGTTTGAATGCTCCTCCAAGTCCCCTACCTCCTCTGGAGCCGCCACCTCTATGTTTCTTCTTGCTACCATAACCAAATGTTTTCTTCCCTCTCATTTTTTTTGTTTTTTTCTTACCCATATCCTTCACCTATAAGAAAAATTTAAAAATCTTTGATTTTTTGTTTTTTTCTTACCCATATCCTTCACCTAAAAGAAATTCATATCATCCTCTTCAGAAGGTCATTTATTTTGTCTCCCCTGTTGCCAAGCGCACCTTTGGGATAATGTTGCTTTATTGACCCTTTAAATCCCTTGCTTGGGGGACTTAACCTGAAATAAGGTTTTATCGGGGATTCCTTTAGTTTTATTTTGCCTTCAAGTATTTTCTTGCTTAATTCTTCGAAGTTCTTCAGTTTATTTTCCTTGAGGAATTTTTCATCGAGCCTCTTGTTCCCCAAGGTTCTTCCCCTTTTCTTAATTAATTTGGTGAGCATATCTTCTGATATGGTACCCCACGTCACGTAATCTTTAACCTTTTTAATCATTCCAACATTTTGTGGAGTTTCATTTATCAAGGTGCATGTGTTCTTTCTGTAAAGTCTAAGCATCCTCAGAGTATCCTTTATTTCTCTCTTGATTTTAACACTACCTCTTAATCTTATCACACACAACATACATTCACCTAAACCTTCATCTTGTTCAAATTCTTAAAGGCATCAAAAACAGCCATTATTATATTTATTCTCGTCTGAGTCTGCCCGAATGATTTTATCCATATGTCTTTTATTCCTGCAAGGTTCATCATCTTTTTAACCTCATCGGAAACACAAAGTCCAATTCCCTTTGGTGCAGGCTTTAGAATAACGCGGCAACTCCCTTCTTTACCCTCGACCCTGTACGGTATGGAATGATTGCCTCCACAATTACACTCCCATGAACCGCATCCTCTCTTTATCGGTATTATGTTTAGCTTGGCATCTCTAAGGGATTTATCTATGGCATCCTGAAATTCAGGAGCGCTTCCCACGCCAACACCAAGATAACCGTCTTTATTTCCAACAACAACCATACATGTTATTTTGTATCTTCTTCCACTCTTGTGCATTCTTGCAGTTCTTCTCGCAGGAGTTCTCCTTATACCACCACCCTTACCAGGGCTACCGCCTATTAAAATTAGCTCATGCTCCAGACCAGGTAATAGGTAATCAACTATTTCAGGCTCCATTATTTTCATTCCCTCTTCGAATATCTGGTCCATGCTCGTTATCTTTCCTTCCACAACTAATTTTCCTAATTTTGTTCTTGGTTTCCACTCAACCATGGTTGATTCTTCTTTAACCTGATTTTTTTCTTCGGCCATAATCACACCTTCGTTTTCAATATCTTTTCTTTAACTGATTCAAAATCCTTTGTAACTTCATCGTTTATGTGTTTCCCCATTATTCTGTCCTCAGACGGTAAGACATCTTCAGAATGAGGAACACTTATCCCGGCATCAACAACGCCCTTTAAAAATGCATAGATTCTATTTCCTTTGGTACTTTTCTGTAGTCCCATATCAAGAACTGCCTCTTTTATACTCATCTTATTCATTTTAACTCCAAGAAGTAGTCCGGATAAGTATGCTGCTGGAAGATTTCCATAATGTCCCTTCCATCCAAACTTCTTCAACACCATGCTGTTAACTGCTACCAAGGTCTTGTCTCCATTTTTTTCATACTTTATTATTTGTCCTATTGTGGAGTTGTTAAACTTTCTTATCACGAGTCTATTCTTACCACTCTTTAAAAGACCTAACCTTAGTTTGTAGTCAGTCTTTTTCTCCCTCCTTCTCCTATATGGTATTCTCTTAGCCATTTCATCACTTCTTCAAATTCTCCTTTATGTAAAGATTCAAATGAGCCTTATTTCTAAATCTACCACCCTTGACCATTAAGTACAATTTCCTGTATTCACTCCTTGTAATTTTCTCTGATTCTCTAAGTTTCTTCAGCATTTCTCTTAATGGTCTTACGGTTTTTATCCATTCCTTCTTTTTTGTGGTGGTCGATAATTTTTTGCCTTTCTTACTACCTCTTCCTTTTCTTCTTCCTTTCATCTTTTGCTTAAGTATTTTTCTCGCCCTTCCTCTACTTTGTTCATTAACTTTTTTCTTCTTTATGTAACCCCTTTTTATCAATCTTCTTATGTCAGCTTTTGTTATGGCTTTTGATATCTCCTCAGTTTGCTCTGGATCAAGCCATACCTTATCTTCACCACACTTCAATATTTCCGATGCCATTCTTGCCTTGTTCCTTAAATTCATATCAACACCTTTAATTATTTTCTATGTTGTCCTTGTTTGGTTCGTTCATCGAATCACTCATTAATATTATACCAAATTCATTGTATACGGTTCCACAAACGGTGCAGGTTCTTATATTGTATCTCTTAACTATTTGTTTTCCCTTATTGCCACATATAGGGCATCTATCTTTTTTTGCGTTCAAAAATATCATTTTATCACTATCAAGGATTTAAAATTTTTATTCCAATCTCTTTTGCCTTTTTTATTATTTCCTCTCTCTTCTTTTTTCCCACACTCTTTCTTATTCTTATACACTCTTTTTTAGGATTTATGTTCTCAAGGTTCTTAACATTTTCAACCAGAACTTCAATTAGTCCAGAAGGATGTATGAATTTCTTGTCGTTCGGTGAACCATATCCAATGGATGGCATTTTCCCCTTTCCTTTAAGTTTTTTTCTCATCTTGTTATCAAGTCCTCTAGGCTTTCTCCATCCACCTTCAACTCTTTTAAGTTTGGGATGTCTTTGAAACTTCGGTATTTTTCTCTTCATTCCTTTTCACCTTTTGAGACTATATAAATTCCATCAGAGAAAATTCTCCTATCTCTTCTCTTTAACAACCTAGTTGCCTGTTCTATATTTCCAGCGGTTTGACCAACCTTTTCTCTATCAATTCCTTTGAGTGTTATCTCATCTCCATTTATCTTGATGTCCACACCATCGAGGATCTTTGCTCTTCTTGGCTCCTTCTGTCCTAAGAAATTCTTTATTATTAAATTATTATTCTCAACTGATAACGACATTGGAAAGTGAACATGAGAGACCTTCATCTTATATTCAAATCCTTCTTCAACTCCTTTGAACATGTTTTTTATGTGCGCCATCCATGTACCCACAACGGCCAGAACCTTTTTTTTATCGCTCTTCGTATTCATGACTATTTTATTATCTACTTTTTCAATTGTAAGCTTTGGATGATAGAATTTTCTCTCAACTTCACCCAACTTTCCCTTAACTTTGAGTATTTCATCATTTACTTCAACTTCAATTCCATTTGGTATCTCAATCTCCATTTTCATATTAAACACCTAATAAACATAACCAAGAAGTTTTCCTCCTATTTGTTCTTTCTTTGCCTTGTTGTGATCCATTATACCCTTCGATGTTGTTACTATGAGAATTCCAAATGCTTTTGCTGGCAGATACCTTTTCTCCCATTTTTCAAATTCATTTTTCTTGAAGGAAAACCTTGGTTTTATGACATTGCAGTTGTTTATCTTTTTACTCAGCATAACCTTGATGTGCTGTCCAACAGGTTCATACCCCTTTATGTATTTATTTTCCTTCATTACCTTGAGTACATCTTTGATAAGTTTAGTTGAAGGTACCAAACACTCTTCTCTACCAATCGTTTCTGCATTCTTTATGATAGATAGGCAATCAGCCAACGTGTCATGTCTCATAAAATTTCACCTATGAATATTTTTTAAATCCTATTTCTTCCGCTACCTCTCTAAGGCAGTGTCTGCAGTAATAAAGACCATATTTTTTTGTAACTGCACCATATCTTCCACATCTTCTGCATCTCATCTTTTTATGTTTTCTATCGCTCATCATTTCACCTCTCATTCAACAACAACGTTAAAATTTTTCTTGAAAAATTCAATAGACTCTTCCTTGGATATTTTATGATTTTTTCCAATGGGACTTGAGATATTTCTTCTCTTCACCCTGAAACCAGGTCTCTCGAGTGTAACACATACATCCATTCCAAATATGCCAATCTTTGGGTCGTACTTAACGCCAGGAATGTCTATGTGTTCATGAATTCCAAAAGATAGGTTGCCATTTTTATCAAATGACCTTATGCTTATTTTGTTGTCTCTTGATTCAAGAAGTCTCTTGAGCATTTCAATTGCTTCATTCTTTCTAAGTGTAACCTTTACTCCAATTGGTCTTCCCTTTGATAAGCCAAAAGTAGTTCTTTTCTTGGTTTTTGTCACAAGCACCTTTCTATTCGTCAATGATTCTAAAAGGGTTTTAGCTCTTTCTAACCTATCTCCAGATTCTCCAACCCCTATATTAAGGACTACCTTTTCTATCCTTAAATTTCTCATTGGGTTTTCTTTTTTCATTTTAATCACTTATTTTTATAACAGGGGATTTTTCACCAACAACAAACACATAACTTTCTGGAAGGTCTATTAATCTCTGACTTAATTCAACAGACACGAGATTCGGTTGGGAACCCTCTGTCTTTTTGATTTTCTTAATTATTCCCATCCTTCCTTTGTTTTTTCCCTTAACAATCATACAAATGATTCCCTCATCTCTCTTAATGTGCTTGTTTATTTTCAACACAGGAACCTCTATAACAAGGGAGTCCCCGGTCTTGTACGAGTCCTTTTCAACCAAAAGATTTTTACCATCATTAAGGTTTAGTTGAGTTTTACCACCTTTAACAATGGTCTTGTTCTCTATTCTACATAGCTTTATGTTCTTCTCGTTTTCTGGTATCTTTACGACATTCAATCTTTTCTCTCCAGGGACTATTCTCATAATTTCCTTTGTATCAGGTATCCAGATTACATCGAATATACCAACAGGATATTTGTAATTCTTCCTAACCTTTCCGTCCACATACACCTTGCCTTCATTTATTATTTTTTTGGCCTCTCTTGCGCTTTCAGCATATTTCAGAATATCTCTGATTAAAATTAAAAGTGGTATTGATGTCTCTTTGTCATGTGGACCCGGTGAAGATACAACTACAAATTTACCTCCAGATTTTAATCTTATCGGATAATCCCTTGGTGCAGACAATCTTTTTTGATGCATGTTATCATCTTCCTACATTCCTTTTACGTACTCCTTATGTTCTTTTATCATGTGGTCATTCAACTCATTTTTATTGTCGAATACTTTTCCACATACAGGGCATTTGAATCCCTTTACTTCCTCTTTCTTCTCAACCTCTTTCTTTTCTTCTTTAACTTTCTTGACTTCGAACTTACCCTCAACCCTTTCAACAATTTTTTGCCTCTTTCTATCACTCATATCAGGCTCTATTAGTTTCAGGTTTGATGGATGTATTGGAACATTTATCTCAGTTCCATCAACTTTTTTCATTTTAACGTCTTCCAATGTAACCATTAATTTTCTCAGGTCAACTTTTTTAACTTTGGATCTCATACCCTTGAATTTACCCCTCACCACCTCAACCTTATCACCAACTCTTACGGGCATACTTCTTCTGTTGAATCTCTCTCTCAGGTCCTTATCGAGATTAACTGATACAAGCTTTTGCCTCTTGTGAAGAGGTGCTTCGTAAAGCATTTTCCTTTGCTTTCTTGGCTGAGACGATATATTTTTCATAAACATCACACAACGATTTTTGCAATTTTTCCTATACTTGAGAATCTTTTAACGACTTCCTTTGCTACGGGGCCCTTTATTTCCGAACCCCTTGGCTCAAATTTTTCATTAACCAATACCGCAGCGTTGTCTTCGAATTTTATCGTGGTTCCATCCCGCCTTTTTATCTCCTTTCTTTGCCTTATTATTACAGCAAGTGGAGTTTCATTTCTTATCTTTGGTGTACCCTTTTTAATTGAGCAGAGCACCACATCTCCAACACCGGCCTTTATCTGTCTTTTCTTCTTGCCCTTATACCCCTTTGTGGCGAAAACCCTCAGTATTTTTGCTCCAGTATTGTCGGCGCATGTTATCAATGCACCATGATTTATTCCCTTTATTATTTTCGAACCAACCGCCTTCATTTTGAAACACCTGCTTTATTGGTTAATTTTTCAACCACAACAAAACTTTTGGTCTTGCTGATGGGTCTGCATTCGGCAATTTTAACTACATCACCTTTTCTTGCATCTATGCATGGTGGATTATGAGCTAATATTCTCGTTTTTCTTCTTTCATATCTCTCATACTTTGGAACGTAAAGGAGATATTCCCATTGAACAACTACAGTTTTTTTAGCCTTATCACTAACAACTTTACCTTCAAATATTCTTCCTCTGACTCTCAAATTGCCGTGAAATGGGCAATTCTTGTCATTACATTCCTTTTCAGGTGGTTTTACGTTTATCCCTATATTCATACGATATCCCATTCCTTGAATTTTTTTCTTATTCTATCTTCGGGTCTTGCCACGATTGCATCTCCACTCAACATCATGGATTTGCCTCGGGGCAACATGAATTTAAATATACATCCACTCTTCTGTATAACCTTTTCACCATCTCTTGTTTCTATCTTCAATGTCTTTTGTGTTTCATCTATTATTTTTCCTTTGAGTCCAACTTGAGATTTATTCTTGCTTTCTATAACCTTAACCTTAAGGCCTATGAACTCATGCCTTGGAAGGTTCTTCTTTGTTATCATATGATTCATCTTTCCTTTATTTCTATCTGGTCTTTCTTAAATCCCACGGTGGCCAATGCATCTTTTATCTTCTTTATGTGATTTCCCTGAAGTTCTATTTTTCCGTCTTTGTATGTTCCGCCACATGCAAGCTTCTGCTTGAGTCGCTTAAGGATGTACTCTGGTCTCATGTCCTTGGATATGTTCGTTATCACTGTCATCATTTTCCCGTATCTTCTTTTGTCAACGTATACTTCAATTTTTTTCTCTTCCTTTGCTAGTGTTTCACATATGCATAGTTCCTTTGGCAATCCACAATTTGGGCAAATTTCAGATATTCTCTATCACCTCTTTTTTGTTTCCTTTTCATTCACTTTCGATTTTTTCATTTCATTTTTTATTGTGAGTATCCTGGCAATAGTTCTTTTAATTTCTCTTATCTTACCAGGAGATTCTGGAGCGCTACCTATTATTATCTGTGCCTTATTCTTTGCAAGTTCAAGGTACATCTCATTAAGCTTTTTATCCAATTCACTCGGGCTTAATTTTCTCAATTCTTCAACTTTCATTATCGCCATTTTCTTTCACCTTATTTTCCTTCTCTTTCTTTAATTCTTCAGAATGATGTAATCCAATATGAATCTTTAAGCTTCTTTCTTTATCATAAACCTTTCCGCAATATGGACATACAAATTTTCCTTCTTCGGTTTTCTCCACCTTTTCTTCTTCTTTCTTTTTCTCCTTTTCAAGGTTCTCTTTAAGTTTGCTTATTCTTGTTTCCGGGTACTCCTTCAATATCCTAACCTTTATCCCTATCGATCCAGCTTTCGTTACAGCAGAGGTCTTTGCATAATCAACGTATTCTTTTGCTGTTTCTCCCGAATATTTTAGATATCCACTGAAAAACCTCTGGACCCTACCACGTGCTGAACCAAGCTTTCCACTTATTCTTATTTCAGTTCCAATTGCTCCGCTTTCCATAATTCTATTCATCATGACATTTCCAATCTTCCTGTAGTTAGTTCCTCTTTCAAGAGCCCTTTTGATTTCTTCTGCAACAATTTTTGCATTTGTGTAAGGATTTTTAACCTCATGAACATCAAGTCTTGGATTTTCAAAATTGAATTTCTCCTTTAACTTCTCTGCGATTTCATTTATTTTTTCTCCTCCTCTGCCTATGACAAGTCCTGGTTTGTCGGCATAAACAGTTATTCTTATTCCCATCGGGGTCCTTCTTATATCCGAGTGAGAATATCCACATCCCTTAAACTGCTCACTAAGGAATTCTTCCAACTCTGGCTTCTTTATTCCTTCTCCGACGAACAGTCTCTTAGCATTCATTTTTTAACCTCTTTCAGTACAACTTTTACATGTGTTATTTTCATTCTTGAACCAAAGCTCCTTCTCCTCTTAAGTCTGTATCTTGTTGGACCTCTTTCTGCACTTATGGTCTTTATCTTTAAGTTCTTAAGTCCTTTGTACTTGGCATTCTTTTCCGCAAGCTCAAGGAGTTCCAATATGTTCTGCGCAGTCTTTGTGTAGTGTTTTTTGTTTATGTCTCTCTTTCCATCTATCATGTCCTGCAGGAACTTCTTTGCCTTATCAAGCTTCATGTTATTCAGTTTTCTACATACGATCACACTGTTTTTTGTTGATATTGGTAGATTCATTCCTGCTGCTTTCACTTCATTCTCCTTGACTTCAACCGGGTATCCTACCATAAACATCACTTCAATGGAACAAATTTACTTGACCTCGTAGCACCCATTCCTGGTGATGAGTGTCTAACCTCCTTCCTTGTGAGGACCATTTCCCCAAGATAAAGTCCAATCATTTCAGGAGTTATCTCAACAGGAACGTATTCCTTACCATTATAAATACCAATCTTCTTACCAACCATCTCAGGAAGTATGATCATATCTCTTTTTTTAGTCTTTACAAAGCTCTTACCTTCCTTGAGCTTCTTTAGAAGTTTTTTCTGCTCTCTGCTGATTCCTCTCTTTAAGCTTCTTCTCTTCCTTGAGGTTAACAAGTCTAAAAACTCATCAATGCTCATTTTCTGAAGTTCTTCCAAAGTTTTGCCTCTAAACAAAAATTTTGCCATTTTAATCATCTCTTCTTTCCAGTTCTCCTTGCTGCTATGCTTCCAACCTTTGCTCCAGGTGGCGCATTCCTTGGTACTGTCTTAGGGATACCTGGTTTTGTCTTTCCACCGAATGGATGGTCCACTGGGTTCATGGATACGCCAGATACTATTGGATAAAGTTTTCCTTTTGATCTCATAACTTTGTATTTTATACCAGCTTTTACAAAAGGTTTGTCGGTTCTTCCACCACCAGCAACAATACCCACTGTTGCAAGACAATTCACATTGAGTTCAACTGTTTTTTTGGATGGTAATCTCACTATGCATTTTTTACCCTTACTTTCTATGAAACCAAATGTACCACTGCTCCTTATATACGTTCCGTTATCACCTGGAATTTTTTCTATGTTGAATATAGGAACTCCTTCTGGTATTCTTCCAATGGGGAGTACGTTACCTTCTCTCATGGTGGCGTTTTCACCAATTTCCACTATGTCGCCAACACTTACATTTTCAGGAGCAATCATAAGAAAGTTCTCTCCACTTTCGTGTCTTACCTTCATGAGGGGCTTCCCTATGTTATGTATTATATCTATGACTATTCCCTTCCCCTTAAGGTACTTTGGTTTTCCTATCCTTCTATGACTTGGAGATCTATATCTTTTATTTGATCCCTTTCTTTGTGCTCTTATCCTCTTACCCATACAAAAGACACCTACGGTTTCTTTCTGTACCATCTTCCCTTATTTTACAAAAAATTTTATTCATACAAAAGACACCTACTTATATCATACCCAATTTCGTTGCTATGTCAAGTGCATTGTACTTTGGCTTAAGTTTAACGAATGCTTTTTTCCTATTCTTTGTGTCATTCAACACGTTAACCTTATCCACTTTAACTTCAAATGCCTTCTCAACAGCCCATTTTATTTGCTTCTTTGTGGCATTGTGCCTAACCATAAATACTAACTTGTTCTCCGATTCGACGAGTCCCATACCTTTCTCGCTCAGGTGAGGAGCTATCAATATGCTCCACGGGTTAATTGAAGATATAGTTGCTTTAGTATTTTTTTTCTCAGGCATTTTCTTTCCACCTATCTTTTAAACTTTCTATGGCTGACTTCGTCCATATGACAAGCCTTATTCCGTGAGCACCAGGAGATAAAATTTCCACGTTCAAATTATCTACCTTGGCAACGTCGAATCCTGGTACACCCCTCACAACCTTTGATATACCATTATCATCCTTAACAATCAATAAAGGACCAATCCTACTCTTGTATCTACCCCTTCTAAGTTTTCCTTTTCCACTCCTCTTCTTCTTTTTCTTCAGTCTCTCTATTTCATCCTTGAGTCCTATTTTTACAAGATAATCCAAAAATTCTTTTGTTTTCTTGAATTTTAGGGCGGAATCATCCACGATGAAGGGTAGATCAAAGTTGAACACATGTCCTCTTTCCTTCACCAGCTCCGGGTTAGAGGTCCCAGCAATGGCACTCTTTATTGCCAATATCCTCTCCCTCTTATTTATTTTCTTAGACCATATCTTCTCGGGCTTGGGTGGATGTGCTCTTCTTCCACCAACCGTTTGGGGAGCAAGTCTTGCCCTCATAAATCTTGCAGTATCGCCATGCTCTCTTGGGAGCCTTGCCATTTCCCTATGCATCATTCTTTGAGCAGGATCGAGATGACTCAACCCGTGATAGTGCGCGGATGTCCTCTTTCCAGCCATTTTATCAGAACCATATGGCTGTCTCCTGTTTGCCTGTGCTGTTAGGACGGCTCTTTTTATCACATCTGGCCTATATTCTGTTGAAAAAACTTTAGGCAGGTCTATTTTTTCTTTAACCTTGCCATCTGCTGATATAACATTAGCCTTCACTCAATCACCTATTGTTGACTCAATCTTGACACATGAGATATGTCAATAGGATAACCTTTTTTGTAAGATCTTATTGGAGTTCTTAAAATTATCATTCTTTTCTTTGGCCCTGGAACAGAACCCTTTAGTAATATGTACTTTCCTTTAACTTCTCCATACCTAACAAAACCGCCGTCGGGGTTTACTTCCTCTGGTTTCTCACCAATTTTATATATCTGCTTATTAAATTCGGTTCTCCTCTGGAATCCCATCTGTCCTGCCTGTGGTGTTGTATAAGGCACCCTTGCAAGTCCCTCTGGAGCCATTATACCAATTTGTCTGTGGTGTTCTTCGTCTTTTCTTCCTCTTATCTTAACACCAAATCTTTTAACAACTCCCTGGAATCCCTTACCTTTGGTTATCGCTATAACATCAACGAAGTCCCCTTCTTTGAAAACGTCATCTATGTTGATTTCTTTCCCAAGTAATTTCTCTCCATTTTCTATCTGCTCTTCAAGCGAGCCTCCAATTTCTATCTCAAGTATTTCGGGAGTCTTTTTGCCAAGCCCGGTGTTTTTTGGCTGGGTTGAAACTATGAGCCTTACTTTTCCTATATTCTTCACATCCTTTAGATTTTTAGTTTTTGATTTCTTCACTCCCTTTGGTGCTTTGATATATTTTTTCAATTTCTTGGGTATTTCCTTTGCATAAACTTCAGTTATTGGGAGGTTATCAGAAGAATAAGCACGTAATCCAAGAACAAAGAGTGGAGGAACTTCAATGACGGTAACGGCCTGAGAAATTGTCTGACCTTGCGTAGGGGAACCCTTTTTATTGTCTGTGATAAAAACAGTTGTCATACCTGCCTTGTATCCAGCGAAGGCAAGCGGTTTAGGTTCCTTTACGTCAGGATAATGTTTTATAGAAGGATAGATACGTCTAGCTCTTTTCCTTGGCCAAAACTGCAAGCTTCCATCTCTTGGTTTGTGTGTCGAAGGCATTTATTTCACCATTTATTTCAGGTATCTTAGACGTACCCATCACCAAAACCTTTGAAGGTTTATGAATATTTAAAGATAAACCTATTTAAATATTTTCATAGAATGCGGTGGATACATGTATACGTTCATTCTTTAATATCCTTCCAAGCGTTGAGAGACATACTAATTAGCAATAAATAAGTATTTAAAGGTTTTTGAAATCCTCTGATACTTTGCTAACTGTAGCACCGCGATGGCCGATGTATTTTGATTTGTACATTTTTAATGGAACCTCTTCACATCTTTTCTTTAGAAAAACACCCAAAAATTATAAAGTGTCGAGGCTTTGGCGCTGGGGGAGGGATTCTCACGGGACCCGCAAGGAACCTACGGTTCCTTTCAGTTTTACGGTATTCCTGATTCCCCCCAAAATTTGGCAATCTTCGATTGCCCAAAATTGTTTCTTTGGGAAATACAAAAACCTTTCTTTTGAAAGAAAGGGATTTGTTTTCGAACCCCCGTGTGCCGAAGCACACCGCCTCTCCAGGACGGCGCCTATGATCAGATTTATTCTTTGGACCGCTCGGCCACCCCAGCATATCAAAAGTTATTTTCTCTTTTTAGGTTTATATTTGTATTTTTGTTTGGTTTTTGGTTTGAACTTATTTTTTATCCTGTATTTCACTCTTTCCTCTTCATCCTTTAGTATCTCCTTTGCCACAAATTCCACAGTTTTCTTCATGAAGGATTTTGGCTCAAAGAAAGGCTTTTGAGTTAGGAGTTCAGTGGCTATCAGGCCAAGGGTATAAAGCATGAGGCCTATTCCAGAAAATGCAAAGAAAACGGTAAATAGCTTGGTTATTGGTAGCGTTGGATGCAAGTCTCCATATCCTATGGTTGTTAGGGTCACAGATGTAAAGTAAAAAGAATCTATCCAGTTCCATCCCTCCAACTTGTGATATATAAATGTCCCGAAGAGTAGCAATATCAATATGTTCGACACCAATATCGTGAGTTTTCCCTTCATCTTCATACTTATCACTACAAGAAGACACAACCCCACGACAGAACTAATTTTTATATCATTCGGTGAGTTCTATAGAAATATTAACATTTTCAGGAATGTTTATTCTCATTATGTACCTAAGCGCCCTTTGATTGGCACCTATCTCCATAATCCTCTTATGTATTCTCATTTCCCATCTGTCCCATGTTGCATTACCATGCCCTGTTCCGGTCTTTTTCTGCTTCATGGTTGGAACTATTAATCTTTTCGTCGGGAGATAAATTGGACCTCGTACTGAAGCACCAAATTTTTCTGCGATTTCCTTTATTTGACTGCATATGTTGTTCAATGCCTCTGGATTCGTCCCGCTTAACTTTATCCGAGCTTTTTGCATAGATACTTCACCAATCTCTTTATGCAGATAATGGAATTTCAATTCCATGTTTTTGCATACACTTTACCTTGCATAAACCTTAAATTTATGCAATATTCTTGCCTCCTATTTTTTAAATATTTAGTGTAAATAGTTATATAAAAAGGTTTAAATAGTTATGCTATTTCTCCGGCATCCAATCTTGTCTTCAGTTCATTCCATCTTTTCTTTGCATAATAATCACCGTGTTTTTTCTTGGGAGCTGGTTTGTCGAACAACTTCTCTCTAAGTTCATTAAATCTCTCTCTTAAATCATCTCTCATAATTTCCAGCAAGTCCTTTTCCTTTAACTCTTCTTCCCTCCTTTTCGTGTCAACAAAAGAGTCTAATGTCATGCTACTTCTCTTTAATGCAGCAATCTCAGCCTCAACCTTTTCAAGTTCTTCTTTTACCTTTTCAAACTCCTTCATCTTGACGGAATACGTTGTCTCATTCATTCTTCCCTCAAATTTCATCCTTTTGTATATGGAGTATCTCTCAAGTGCCGTCTTTTCCATATGAACAGGCCAATAATTCTCCTTTGTCCATCTTGGAAGATCTTCTACGGAGAGTTCAAATTCATCCAGTAGGTATTCTTTGATCTCTTCTGGATCCAGAAACCAGACAGAGTAAGTATCCCATATCTTCCCGTATTTAATAACGGGATATTCCATGGTCGATATATCTAATTTTTTCATGTGTGATATCTCTCTAACGTTCTCAAACACGGGTTTCGATTTGGTGACGAGTATTACTTTATGTCCTCTTCTGTTTAGTGTCCTTAACGTGGCATTTGATAGCAGTCCATTTAGTATATCGTCTTTTGTGCCTCTGTCTACATCTGGGAGGGGATTCTCAAAAAATTCAATTAATGCAGGATTGTATAGATAAACATTCCATCTTCCATCAAGCGTTTCCTTGCATTTATAGTCTATCCCTTCGTCAAGTCTCCTTGCATAAAAATCAACCTGTTTCTCATCCCATGGATGAGCGTAGAGCCTGTTTCTCTTTTCTTCCTTTCTTGAGACGAGGTCGAATGTTAGTCCAATCACTTCAGCCCATTTCTTCCTCTCGTCTGAGTAAAGTTCCGATGGATCAAACTTTCCATTTTTCCACCCGTCTGCAAAGGAGTATTTTTCTACGTCTATATTTCTTACCATTCAATCACCAAAGTAGTCGAGCTTCATATTTTTGTCATGTGTTACAATAATTTTCCCATTTCTTTTTCCTATCCTATCTCCACTCTCATGATGTTGATGTGTGACAATTATTTCATTGGAGCATTCCTTGACGGGACATCGATTACACTTCTTTCTCGAGCATTTCTCCTTTTCCCATATCCATATGGCATCATCAGCTTTTATCGGATCTATGATTGGTGCTTCGGAGGTAATATTCATCAAGTATGTCTGTATCTCTCGAGCAAGTTTTTGATGTGTCATCCCATTCAATGTTTCTATTGTTTTCTTACGGTCCCTCGATGATGTTCTTATTGTAAATCTCATAACATGAATATCGGCTGGTATCGGGGTATATCTTCTACTTTCTCCGGGATCATACGCACCACTCTCAATCATCTCCTTGAGAAATAACGCAGCGTTTTTATTGCCAAATTCTCTGAAGTTCTTAACTCTCCTAAAAGCCTCCCTGGGATGCATGCCATAATGAAAAATATTTTTTGGATCGCCATCATACTCTTCCACAAGCTTCTTAGAATTTTCTATCCATGCCCTTGCAACACTTTCGGGTCCCCTTGAGCCAAGACTATGGTTTATTACTTTTGAAAGCTCATTTTCTTCCTTCTTTAAAATTCTTCGAGGGTCGAAAAAATCTTTGTCTTCTTCAAAAAGCTTTAACCCATTTACATAAAGCAGGCCACTTTCATTTGCAGGAGTACATGGAATCATAAAAAACTGAAGAAGCCTCTTGTCATATTCTTCCAATTTTTCCCCTATAACTTTTTCTGTAAAATAATCGGTAAGCTTGTCAGGGGTGCCAACATATCTTTCTTCATAATTTTCCAGTATTCCATACCTTTTTATATAGTCGTAAAATGGGTTTTTGTATTTTTCAGGTGCTTTTAGGGTTTTCTCCTGTAAGTACAAAAGCTCAGAAATAGATGATATGGTTTTTTTCTCATCAAAAATTTCATTAAGTTCGACAGGGCTCATGCTTAATATATTACTCAAAAAACTTTAAATGATTGTAATATGACTTAATACTTTCTTGATTCGGAACTTTCATATGGGTCTTTAGATTCAACTTTATAGTCTATAGTAAATTTTATGTCGTCGGAAGAAATTTTAAGTCCGAGATTATCCACTATCTTTTCAGCATTGTGGTACATAATTTTGTCGTAAACAGGAAGAAAATGCTTTAAAAACAACTTTATTCCTTTTTTAGAATATCCGCGATGATTGGCCAGGAACTCTGATACGTCCCCTCCATTTACATCATATCTCACGATACCAGAAATTATCTTTTTTCCATTCATCATATCTCTATCTGAGAGCGCAACAGTATCAGGAGATTCGCTTAAGAGTTTCAGTGTGTTTACGGATACAATTACATCATTCATGACAATTGCAGGCTCCTTGAATATATTCCATACCCTTGTGGATACATCAGTCATCTCCTCATACGAAACCCTATATCGTTCACCAACATCAAGTTCCTGTGTTTTGTACTTCAAGTATACAGGAAATCCGTATTTGTTACTTCCATATTTTATGAAGAATAGACTCGTTGACATCTCTTGAGGAAAATTGTTTTTTATTAAGAACGATTCGATATAATCCCTCCTATGATTAATTGGTTTCTTATCCCCCTCTTTTCTTTTTCTCATACCAAGAATTTTTATTGGTGTTCTCCCGATTTCATCAAATAGGTGTGTTGCGGGTATCCAGTCCCTAAAATTTTTTCTATTAAATTCAATTTCATCATCAACAATTATTCTCAGTCTATACTTATGCTTTCCCTTCCTCATGATCTCCTTATCTTCAAATTTTAATTCCGTTCCCATATCGTTCTGTAGGAGTTCCCATAACAATTTCTCTAAATTCAGGACGTGTTTCAGTCCATCTTTGTTGCACTCAATTGTATATTCCTTATCTTTTAGCATTTCATCTAATGCCTGGGTAGATAAATCAATTATTGGAATATTTTCCGTGAGTTCCATATTAAAGAGATAGAAGAAAAATTATTTAAATTTATACTGAATTTAGAAACAAAAAAAAAGAAAGAAGGATGCGATCCTTCTTATTGTGCTGGTGTCACGTTTATGCATACGCCTGCAGCAACTGTTTGTCCCATGTCCCTTATTGCGAACCTGCTTAATTCTGGGAACTCTTTGTTGCTCTCTACCACCATTGGCTTTGTTGGGACAACCTTTACTATTGCTGCATCACCTGTTTTTATGAAGTCTGGGTTCTCTTCTATTGTTTCACCAGTCTTTGGATTTATCTTCTTCTTTATCTCTGTTATTCTGCATGCTACTTGTGCTGTGTGACAGTGGAACACTGGTGTATAACCCTTTGTTATGACGTTTGGATGATTTAGCACGATTATCTGTGCCTCAAATTCCTTTGCCACGGTTGCCGGTTTGTCTGGATGACAGGCAACGTCACCTCTCTTGATTGCCTTCTTATCAACGCCTCTTACATTGAATCCAACATTATCTCCTGGTTTTGCCTCTGGAATCTCTTCGTGGTGCATCTCTATGGATTTTACTTCACCAGTAACACCTGCTGGCAAGAAGAGTACTTTATCTCCTTTTTTCAGTACTCCTGTTTCAACTCTACCAACGGGAACTGTTCCAACCCCTGTTATTACGTAAACATCCTGCACTGGTAACCTCAATGGCTTATCTACAGGCTTCTTCGGCTCTTGGAAGTCATCCAAAGCTTCTAAAACCGTCTTTCCTGTGTACCATGACATGTTCTCTGATTTCTGGACAACGTTATCTCCCTTATAAGCTGAAGCCGGTATGAACTCTATTTTGCTTGGGTCGTAACCAATTGTCCTCAAAATCTTACTGACTTCTTCTTTAACTTCATTGAATCTCTTTTCATCGTAGTTCACCACATCCATCTTGTTTATAACTACAATTACTTGGTTTACTCCCATAACCTTCGCAAGATATATGTGTTCCTTTGTTTGTTCCTGTGGACCTTCCTTTGCTGATACAACCAACACTGCCGCATCTGCCTGACTGGTTCCTGTAATCATATTTTTAACGAAGTCTCTGTGTCCTGGAGCATCTATCACTGTAAAATAATACTTGTCCGTATCGAATCTTGTGTGCATGACGTCTATTGTAACTCCTCTTTCCCTTTCTTCCTTTAACTTATCCATAACAAAGGCAAACTCAAAAGTCTCTTTCTTAAGTTCTTTAGCCAATTCCTTCAATTTTCTCATTTGCTCTTCAGGGATATTTTTTGTGTCCCAGAGAAGTCTACCTACAAGTGTACTCTTTCCATGGTCTACATGACCTATAGTAACCAAATTCAAATGAGGCTTATCTACAGCCATTCTTTACACCTCCAATTTTTAATGACCTACGTGAATAGATCTACATTAACAAGTTATAGGAAAATATATATATAAATAATTATCTGTTTAAACTTCCGGTTTTGGGAATGCCGGGTCTAATCCCTTTCTTGTTCTTATCTGTGCCACGGTTTTTTCTAGAAGGTCTCTTGGTATCTTCTCGAATTTAACATCAATGAGATAGTAGAATCCCTTCCCACCTGTTGCGGACTTCAATGCCCCTTCAAAGCCGAACATCTCCGCCACGGGAAGTTTTGATTTAAGAATTGCAATTCCTTCGCCACTTTGAACATCAAGAACTTCTCCCCTTCTATTTTGAATCTCCTTCATTGCAGAACCCATCTCTTCCTGTGGGACCTCAATTCTCAATATCTGCTTTGGTTCTAAAAGTGTTGGTCCTGCCTTCAATATGGCATTCTTTATTGCGAATCTCACCGCTGGGATGACCTGCGCTGGGCCACGATGAATTGAATCCTCATGAAGTTCGGCATCTACCAGCCTGACTATTATCGAAGAGCATGGCTCCTTTGATATTGGTCCCTCATCCATAACATCTTTGAACCCCTGCTTGAGAAGTTCCATAACCTCATTGAGATACTGCACACCCTTCGTTGCATCAACGAACATGTTCCTATTGTAAATCATCTTAACTCCCTTCGCATCAACTTCGTTCATACCAAGTTCCCTTAACTTGCTGGTTAATTGAACATCCTTTCCCTTGACTACTGTGTCGCTTATCTCACCTCTCACCATTGCATCATAAACAGCCTGTGGTAGAGGCTCCACCTCCAAGTAAAATTTGTTGTGCTTGTTAGGTGACTTACCCTCTATGGGTCCTGCCTTTGTTGATACGGTTTCCCTGTAAACTACTATGGGTGGTGATGTTTCTATCTCAATTCCTTCATCCCTAAGTTTTCTTTCAACTTTGGCATCGATATGGAGTTCTCCCAATCCTGAAACCAGATGCTCTCCGGTTTCTTGGTTTATCTCTACCTTTAAGGTTGGGTCTTCCCTCGAGATCTTCCTCAATATCTCGATAACCTTTGGCAAGTCTGAAGTTTTCTTGGCCTCGATTGCCTTTGTAACAACTGGTTCAAATATGTGCTTTATACTTTCAAAAGGTTGAATAACTTCAGTTGGGTCGCATAGTGTTTCCCCTGAGAAGACGGATGGCAATCCTATTATTCCAATTATATTTCCAGCTGGGATCTCATCCATTATAATTCTTTGTTGCCCTTTGTAAATACAAACTTGCTGTATCCTTTCCTTTTTGTGTTGTCCAACAAGATAAACTTCCTGACCCTTTGATATTTTTCCAGAGAATATTCTTGCAGTTGCAACACTACCAGCGTGCGGGTCATCGTATATTTTTGTTACAACACACGCCAATTTTCCATTTGGGTCGCAGGATAGCATTGCCTTTCCAATTTCTGAGTTTATATCACCACTCCATATCTTTGGTATTCTGTATTTTTGAGCTTCTATGGGACTCGGAAGATGCCTTATTATCATGTCAAATACAATCCTATGAAGTGGTGCTTTCTTGGCAAGTTCCTTATCATCACCCCTTGAAGAGTAATCTATTATATCCTTGAATGTTATTCCAGTTTCTTTCATGAATGGGAATGAGATTGCCCAATTCCTATAAGCGGAACCAAATGCTACAGACCCATCATTCACGTTAACAGTCCATTTCTTATAATCTTCCTCAGCATATTTCCTAATTAAATTGTTCACATCAGCAATCATTTTCATAAATCTTTTCTGCATCTCCTCCGGGGTAAGCTTAAGCTCCTTTATAAGTCTATCAACCTTGTTTATGAAGAGAACTGGCTTAACTCTTTCCTTTAATGCCTGTCTTAAAACTGTCTCGGTTTGTGGCATCACACCCTCAACAGCGCATATGACCACGATGGCACCGTCAACAGCTCGCATTGCTCTGGTGACGTCTCCACCAAAATCAACATGACCTGGTGTATCTATTAGATTTATGAGATAATCCTCACCTTCAAACTCATGAACCATTGAAACGTTAGCGGAGAATATTGTTATACCTCTTTCCTGTTCTTGCTTGTCGTAGTCCATGAATAATTGCTTTCCCGCAAGTTCTTCAGAAATCATTCCAGCACCAGCAAGAAGATTATCCGACAGCGTGGTTTTTCCATGGTCTATGTGAGCAACTATTCCAATGTTTCTTATTTTATCCTTTTGGTTCATCAATTCCTTGACTCTTTCCGTCAGGTCAGTTTTCTTAGCCATAAATATCACCCATGAGGATTTATTTTCTTTGTTTGTATATATATTTAAATGTTTTTATTAAGGCCATCTCAAGAATTTCTGACTCTTATTAAAATAAAACCTGAATT
>JAGGZI010000043.1 GCA_021162085.1 Candidatus Aenigmatarchaeota archaeon | reverse complement strand
TATATATTCATTAGAGTATTATGAATAATAATTCACAATAAAGCTTTTTAGAAAAAAGCTTTACCAAAAACAAAAGATTAGGAGGTGATAAAATGCCATGGGGAGATGGAACAGGTCCTGAAGGATTAGGTCCAAGAACTGGAAGAGGATTAGGATACTGCTCTGGTTATGATAGCCCTGGTTATACAAAGGGATTTCCAAGAGGTGGAGCAGGATTCGGTAGAGGCTTCAGAAGAGGATTCGGGTTCCGAAGATTCTGGGGTCCAGTGACTCCAGTTCAGGCTTATCCAAGGGTGTTAACTAAGGAAGAAGAAAAGAGCATCCTTGAAGAAGAAAAGAAGGCAATGCAGAGAGAGCTTGATGCAATAGAAAAAAGGCTAAAGGAGTTGGAATAAATGAATGAAAAATTTAAAGATTCAGTAGTGAAGTCTTCAAGGTCTCTTGGGAACAGTGTGCCCGTGTTGGCTGGAGTTGTTTTACTTGTTGGTCTGGCCAACACGCTTGTTCCCAAATCCCTTTACAGAATGGTTTTCAGTAGAAACTTCCTTTTAGACTCCTTTATAGGTAGTGGATTAGGCAGTGTGCTTGCAGGGAATCCAGTAACCAGTTATGTCTTGGGTGGTGAGTTTCTGAAGGAGGGAATAAGTCTTGTAGCAGTTACAGCTTTTTTGGTTTCATGGGTTACAGTTGGTCTGGTCCAATTACCAGCAGAGTCTTTTTTACTTGGTAAAAAATTTGCGATTCTAAGGAATATAATGAGCTTCATGTTTTCAATAATCGTTGCAATAATAACAGCATTTCTGGTGGGGTTGGTATGATGGAGATAAATAAAAGCTGGTATTTCCTGTTCGTTGTGGTGTTACTTTACGTTGTCACAGGATTTTTTGGATTAAATATAGTGTTAAGTTCGCTGGAATTTGCATGGAAGATAGTTGTGAATATAATTCCAGTATTCGTTGTGGTTTTTGTAGTTATGCTACTGGTTAATTATTATGTAGATCCAAAAACCGTGAGCAAATATCTCGGGAAATCATCTGGATGGAAAAGATGGTTTTTTGCAGTTGTTGGGGGCATAATATCAACGGGGCCAATTTACATGTGGTATCCTATGCTTAAGGAACTTAAAGAAAGAGGAGTTAACTATGGTTTCATATCGACTTTTCTTTACAATAGGGCCATAAAACCCGCGCTAATACCTTTAATGATATATTACTTTGGATTGAATTTCACAATAATATTAACGTTCGTCATGATAGTCATGTCGGTCATTCAAGGATTTATCTTTGAAAAATTAGAAGAAGGAGGTGAGTTAAGATGAGGGTTGCAGTATCTTCAGTTGGAAAGGACGAAAACTCCCAGATAAGCATGGCAGGAGGAAGAGCTCCATATTACTTGATTTTTGAGGACGGAAAGCTTGTCAAAGTAATATCAAATCCGTTTAGAATAGGTGGTGGGGGAGCAGGGTTCGGCGTCGCAGAAATGCTTGCAGATGAAGGGGTTGATGTGGTTATTAGTGGAAAATTCGGGGGCAATATGAAGGGTGCTCTGGAATCTAAAGGAATAAAGTATAAGGAGATGCTTAATATAACTGTAAAAGAGGCAATAGAGAAATTATGAGGTGAGAAAAATACCAAGGCCAAGAAGACTCAGAAGGATCAGGTTTTTGCCGACTGTGACCAACTTCAGCCCAGTTGGGAGTAGCTTGAACAATTTAGAAGATATTACACTGACATTGGGTGAGCTTGAGGCAATAAGACTGAGGGATATGGAAGGACTTGACCAGTCAGAGGCAGCAAAGAAGATGAACATTTCTCAGCCAACTTTTAATAGGATATTGAATTCTGCCAGAAAGAAAATAGCAGATTCTTTAATTAATGGAAAAAGAATTAGAATAGAAGGAGGTGTATATAAGATGGTTGGAAGAGGCAGAATGGGTGGATTTGGAGCAGGGCCCACAGGAGATTGTGTATGCCCTAAGTGCGGATATAGGATGCCACACCAAAGGGGAGTTCCATGCTATCAACAAAAGTGTCCCAAATGCGGAACGCCAATGACAAGGGGTTAAGATGGACAAAGAATTAGAGATGAAGAAAATAATGGAAGAGATAGAGAATTGTAGAATGTGCGAGCTATATAAAACTAGGAGTAATCCAGTTGTTGGTGATGGTTCTTTGAGTGCCGATACAATGTTTGTTGGAGAGGCTCCTGGATACTGGGAAGATCAGAAAGGAAAGCCATTCGTTGGAAGGGCGGGCAAGGTACTGGACGAATTACTTGAATCCGTGGGACTTAAGAGAGATGAAGTTTACATAACAAACGTCGTGAAGTGCAGACCACCAAATAACAGAGATCCATTACCAGAAGAGATAAAAGCATGCTCCAAATATCTTGATAGGCAGATACTTCTGATTCATCCAAGGACAATAGTCACTCTTGGTAGATTCGCACTTTCTTACATCTTTGAAAAGTTTGGTTTGAAGGAAGAAAAAATAAGCAAAATTCATGGAAAGGTTTTTACGGTCAGTAACATATTTGGGAGGTTTAGAATAATTCCACTTTATCATCCTGCCGTCGCAGTGTACAATCAAAATATGAAAGGCACCTTGCTCAAGGACTTCAAGTCAGTTAAGTAGTTCCTTCACATTTTCATTAACTACAATCAAGTTTGTTTTACCCAATGGTTTTTTCTCTATGAGATTCCTATTCTCCAATCTCCTTAGAATTCTGAATACCTTCACCTTTGATAATCTGCTTAATTTTACTATTTCCGACTGAGTCACCTCACATTTTTCGAGTATTATCCCAAATATTTTTCTCTCGTCCCCAGTGAAAAAATTAAGCAGAAGCTTCTTGTGGAGTTTTTTCTTGTTGAGCCTTGGTGATATAAGATAGTATATCAATGTTCCTATGAACAATCCCACTGATGCGATGAAAGGTATGAACAGCGGGATTGGTATGAAGCAGCCACAGACATTTCCTGAAGATATCTCCGTTTGCACGTAGAGGGAACTAAGTGAGACTATGAATACGAATATGGAGAATATTAAAATTCCTATTACAACTTTTTTTGATTCATTCATACTATAGTTTCAGATTTTGAAACTTAAATATATATATGGTTTCATCTACCCAAGGAATTATGAAAAAAGTAATGTTAGCCTGTTTAGTGGGGCTATTCTTAGTTATGAGCATAAACATGGTGAGAGCACAGGAAAACAAAATCTGTGCGATTTACTTCACGGGGGTGGGATGCCCCCACTGCGCAAGAACTGATCCCATTGTTTTAAAGGAGTTGCCCGTGGAGAATAAGAATTTTGTGGTAATAGAGTACGAAATATATCAGACTCAGGGCAATGGTCCCGTTCTTCTTAAGTACAGCTCTAAGTACAGAGTTGGTGAGGGAATCCCCCTTATAATTTTTTCAAATTCAAGCTACATAATTGGTGATAATCCAATTCTGAATAATATAAAAAATAAGTTGGAAGAGTTGTCTTATGGGAACAAATGCCTCTTATTGAATTCTTCGATTGACTTTGATAATTTAAATTTCAACGACCTCCCCGGGCATCCAAAAATATGGACAAACGGTAGGGTTTTGATAAGAGTAACTGATGGGAAAACATCATCAAGTTCAATGAGACTCATGAAGGAATTGTTGTTTACCAATAAGTTAAATGAGCTTATTTCAGATAATGGCTTGAAAGAAGTGGAACCATTTCCAGTTCATCTTTCTGGAAGGGATGTATATTTCGAAGGCGCAACAGAGATCGATAATTGGGTTTTGGAATATGGGATGAAGAATGGTAGTGAATCAAATACGAAAGGTAACAATTATGTAGTCCCAGCAATTGTAGTTAGCCTGGCAGCAATCATTTTGGTAACGCTTTTCGTGGTGGTGATGAAAAAATGATGGAAGGATTGACCCTAACAAAGATAATCTCTCTTGCGGCGGTCGATGCCATAAATCCATGTGCCCTTGCAGTCTTAACCCTCATGTTGATAGCCATAATAACATACAACCCTAAAAACAAGAGAAATGTTCTGCTTGCTGGACTTGCATTTACGTTCTCCGTTTTCATAATGTACTTCTTCTATGGACTAGTGATAATAAAATTCTTTCAAATAGTTCAGGCGCTGACTTCTATAAGACTATGGCTTTACAAAATCTTAGGTGTGATGGCCCTGATAATAGGAATCCTTGATATTAAAGATTTCTTCTTTTACAAACCGGGAGGATTTGCAACTGAGATGCCATTATCTCTAAGGCCAAAGGTCAAGAAGATAATGTCCGGGATAACTTCTCCGAAGGGAGCATTTGGGGTGGGATTGTTTGTTACACTCTTCCTCCTGCCATGCACGATAGGACCTTACATAATAGCTGGTGGGATCCTTTCTGCCCTTGAGATTTTGAAAACGATTCCGTGGTTGCTTCTTTACAATGTTGTTTTTTCGCTGCCTATGATCGCAATAACTTTGATAGTTTATGCCGGAGTGGCCGAAGTTGAAAACATATCAGAATGGAAAGAAAAAAATATAAGAAGGTTACATTTAATAGCAGGAGCAATAATGTTCTTATTGGGGCTATCGATGGCCATTGGATTGATATGAGGTGACATCTTGAAGGGGGCGTACTTATTGATCATAGGGGTCAATAGAGATTCAAGGATTAAGGTTGGCTCTCTGGGTTTGATAAATTTCAAGAAGGGCATCTACGTTTACGTTGGTTCTGCCATGGGTGGGCTTGAGCAAAGGATAAGTAGACACTTAAGAAGTAATAAAAAGACATTCTGGCATATAGACTATCTCTTGAAGAACAGGAATGCAAAGATAATAAAAGTTTTTTACAAGGAATCCAACGAAAAGGAAGAGTGTAAAATTGCGAGAAGAATATCAAAGTTTGGAGAGCCTGTAATGAACTTTGGTTCTTCTGACTGTAAATGTGAAAGCCATTTATTCAGAATAAAAAACCCAAGAGTTTTAGATTCGCTTAACTTTTCTGAATATGATAAAAATAAATATTAATGCAGCTCCAATGTAAATGAAAATTGCGTGATCTTCCTCTTTCTCACCATTCCAGTCGTATTCAAATACTTTTGAAAAGTAATCAGATGCCCCCTCACAATGAATCACAATACCAATTTCTCTGTTTTTCTCTGGTGAATTTTGATTCCAATTTACAGATGATAGAAGAACCGAGTCATCATTTATTATTCCCTTTGCATGTATCTTTATCAAGTTTGTTTTTGACTTATCAAAAAGTTTTGCATTGATGCCATTTGATTTCAGGTAAGCAGCCGTGTTGTAGTTGCTCTTTGGATCATTCTTTTTTGATACATACCACGTAGAATCCACAAGAACTTTAACTTCTGTTCCATTTTTAGATTTTTTTATTATTTCTTCCACGAATGGATTGATTCTGTCTTTCCAATACTTATAAATGTAAAACTGCTCCACTAAAATTTTGTTCTTAGAGTCATTCAGAAAATTAATTATATCATCTGTTGCGTTTGGTGCAACAAAGACATCAACTTTAACATTTTTGCATGAACCAATTCCAAACTTTGGCGAATATGCTCCTGATTTAGTTTCAAAAGTTTTGTTTTTATATTCTCCATAAAATCTTTTTGAATTTTTCAAATCGTTAAAGAACAAATTCTTGACGTATTTGCTTGCATTTTTACTTTTCACGATGGCTAACCATCCTCTATTCCCGTAGCTTGGGTCCGGTGAAAATCCAGTGTAGTCAAAATTTTCTGTTGATATTAAAAATGTCTTATTGTCAAATATGGCGTACTTTGCATGATTGTATCTGAAGTTTCCATCAGCCATATAAACGGGTATTCCATTTTCTGATAAAAATGATGCAATATTTTTCGTTTCGCCAAGACCTCCAGCTGGCTTTCCTTCAATCATCACAATTATGTTAACACCCTTTCTTTTGATCCCCACAAGTTTTTTGGCAATATCAAAGTTGTCAAACGTATACGTGGCCATGTACAATGAATTTTTCGTGTCATCAATGAGTTTGGTCAGCTCGTTGAAACTTTCGTCAGGAGAAACAGAGAAGTCAACTTCCTTGGCGATGAATGTGTCTGCAAGAGCGCTTCGTGGAGCAATGAGAATAAGCATCAAGAACAAAATAAATATTTTTTTCATAAATATTTTTCAAGACATGTGTTTAAATATTATTCATTCTCAGAATATCCAACAAATTTTGGTCTTCTTGATATAAGTCTGGGGAACGGTAACGGCTTGAATGGAGTATCGTTTGTATGATCTCTTATGAATTTTACAAGTTCTTTAACTTCCATGTTTTTTATTTCACCATTTATTCTAAATCGTACTGCGAGTTTTCCAGATTTTTTCTCCCTCTCACCGATAACAACTATGAGTGGTATCCATTCAATTTCTGCATCCCTTATCTTTTTTTGCGTTGTCTCGTCTCTGTCGTCTATATCAACCCTTATGTTGTTTTTCTCTAGTTCATCCGCAATCTTTTCGCAGTAAGGAATCAGGGAATTGTTTATTGGGCAAAGTCTTACCTGAGTTGGTGATATCCAAATTGGCAATGTTGGATTTTCAGATTTCCTTTTACTGTATGCATTTTCCAATAAAGTTGCAATAGTTCTCTCTATCCCAAATCCTGTATGAAGTATGATTGGATACACATCCTCATTGTTTTGATCTTTATATCTAATTCCCCACCATTTGGGTGATTCAGTATCAAGCTGAACAGTGCTGACTTCCATTGGTCTCCCAAGATTGTCAAATGCTATTACGTCAATCCAGGCCACTTTATAAGTTTTCATCGTTTTGAATAATTTGACGATTATTGGAATTTTAAATTCTTTGGTCCATTGCTTGAAAATCTCTGAATGTTCTTCAAAGAAATCCTTCTTACAGTTCAATACAATTATGGATGGATTCATCTCAAGATATCTGTAGAGGGCGATTCCAAACTTTTCTATATGATCTTTGAATCTCTCGAACGCCTGATCAAGGTTTGCGCAGACTTCATGAAGGTTCGGCATCATAGCATTTCTTAGCCTGTAGAGTCCCAGTAATTCTCCACTTTGTTCATATCTCCATATTATGTCAAATTCATAAAGTCCCATTGGTAGGTCTTTGTATGATATTGTGGCATCCTTAAGCATGGACCATACGCCATAATCGCATGCTGGTCTCAACTTAAATTCCTGCTTCTTCTCCTTTGAACCAGGTAAAACTCTATACAACCTCTCTGGAAAGTTCTTCATCATCTTTTCAACTGATTCATCGTTTGGATTTATTATGAAGGGTGTATTCACTGGCATTGCATCAAGGTCATTAACGGCCATCTTCCATGCAAGCTCTCTCAACAATTCCACCATAAATGCTCCCTTTGGATAAAATCTTCTGTTGCCTGCATCAGATATTTCTTCATTGTCAGCAATTTCCAGCTTTCTCATTAACCTCAGGTGAGGTGGCTCGCCAAAAGATGTTTCCTTTATTTCCTTCAATTCGGATTTTATGGCATTTATTATGTTTTTATCCTCAATCTCTTCTCTTCTCTTAATTTCACCGTTAGTTAATATGACGAATAACTCTTCTATTTCACCGTCTTCAATTTTTTCTTCTAAAGTCTCTTCCTTTCCTTCTGGTAAAATCTCCCTGCTCAACTCAGCTAGGGGATGCCCCTTCACTTTTATCTCAAAGCTTTTATACCATCCGAATGGAGCCTTTTTGACTTTGTGTTTTTTCTTGAGTTTTTCATAAATACCATTGATGACTTCTTTAGCTACTGCGGGAGAACTTGGGTTTTTTGTAAGATGAACATAAGGATAAATTAAAATTTCCTTTGCTTTAATCTGATTGTATACGTCTTCTATTTCCTTGGCAGAGTTCTTTATAATATTCTCAGGATTTTCCTCATCGATCTTTTCAACCGCTGAGAATACTACCAAAGCCTCTTTGCTTTCCAACAATTTCTTTTCTGTTTCTTCAGCATCCTTTATTGCCTTTTTTGTTGGCTCAACTTTTATGTAGTCCGAGTGCAGACATAAAATTTTCATAATATCCCAATAATTTTTAATAATTAATAAATATTAATAACTATAGCCTAAAAAGGTTCGGGAGTTTTCATCAAAAGACCCTTTTAGAAAAAGCGTCTACGGAAAAAATACAAATAGCCCCGTAGTCGTAGGAAACTTTTCGGTGATGTGTGACAATATACAACACGATTTTGTTGCCTCTCCCAAAAGTTTCATCAAAATAAGCTTTTTAAGAAAAAGCTTAATCAAAAATAAAAAGTATAAATAATAGCCCCGTAGTCTAGAAAGCCTTTTCTTTCACAAAGAAAAGTCTTTAGGTAAAAGAAACTTTGATGAAATTCGTGAAATAGAAAAGGGCTTGGGCAATGGCCAAGGATGGGAGGCTCTGGACCTCCAGACCCAGGTTCGAAAATTGCCTTTCTTCAGAAGAAAGGGTTTTGGAACTTTCAGTTCCAAATACTTGAGACGTAGTCTCAAGACAATAGGAAAGAAATTGCAAATGCTTTGCATTTGCCGGGAATCCTGGCGGGGCTACCATCACAACCTTTCTTTTTCACAAAAAGAAAGACTTGTAGGAAAGAAAAACTTTGATTAAATGGTTACTATGATAACGGTTCTCAGGTTAGGCCACAGGTTGGGAAGAGACGCACGAATTTCAACACACGTGGGGCTTGTTGCAAGAGCATTCGGAGCCCAGAAGATAATATACTCCGGAGATAAGGATGAAAAGATGATGAATTCTATTAAGAATGTAACCAAAGAGTGGGGAGGTCCTTTTTCTGTCGTTTACCAGAAGAATTGGAAGAATGTCATAAAAAATTTCAGTGGGGTTAAGGTTCATTTAACAATGTATGGAATTCCCATACAGGAAATCAAAAGCGAAATAAGAAGGAAGAGAAATATTTTGGTCATAGTTGGCGGGGAAAAGGTTCCTTCAGAGGTTTATCATGTGGTTGATTACAATGTGGCGATTACAAATCAGCCCCACAGCGAGGTTGCTGCCCTTGCAGTTTTTCTTCATAAATATTTTAGTGGAAAAGAATTGGAAAAGAAATTTAAAGGTGCAAAATTAAAAATAATTCCACAGGAGAAGGGGAAGAAAGTAGAAGAGGTTAGAAAATGAGAATTCTGATAGTAACACCATATTATCTTCCTTATGTGAGTGGAGTCACGATATATGCCAAAAGAGTTGCTGAAGGGCTAGCGAAGAGAGGACATGAAGTCAAAATTTTAACAATAATGCATAAAAAGAAACTAAAAACAAAGGAGATATTGAACGGAGTTGAAGTTATAAGATCTTTACCTTTAATGAAAATAAGCAGAGGGACAATATCACTTGATATCTTTTTTAAGTTTATAAAACTAGTCAAGGGGTCCGATATAGTTAACATTCACCTACCTTTCCCCGACGGATCTGTTTTATCTTTCTTGTCAAAATACTATAATAAAAAATTACTGATCACGTATCATTGTGACTTAAATGTATTTGGAGGTATAATTCATAAATTCATACAGTTCGTATACATATCTTCTGCGAGGATTGCTGCCAAAATTTCGGATAAAATTGTTTTGAATTCAATTGATTATGGAAAAAAGTCAAAGATAAAAAAATTTTACAGAAAGATGATAGGCATATACCCACCGATAGATGACTCTAAGTTCATAAGGGTAAATTTTAGTAATAACAAGTTTGTAAAAAAATATAAAATAAAAAAGAATGAGAAGGTAATAGGATTCTTGGGAAGATTAGTAACTGAAAAGGGATTGAATGATTTGATATATGCATTTGAGGAGGTCAAGGAAGAATTTCCAGATTCAAAGCTATTTCTTGCAGGAGAGGGAGAAAACATAGCAGGTGGAAAAAAAGAGTCCACGAAGATTCATCTACAAAAAACAATAAAGAAGCTTGGACTGAAGAAAAGTGTATATTTTACGGGGTTTTTAGAGGATTCTATAGTTCCTGATTTTCTTTCGGCATGTAATGTCTTTACTCTTCCAAGCATGAATCCTTTGGAATCTTTTGGTATGGTTCAGGTGGAAGCGCTACTTTGCGGAACACCGGTGGTTTCTACAGACCTGCCTGGTGTAAGGGATGTAGTGAGACTAACACATGGTGGAATAACTGTGCCACAGAAAAATAAGGAAAAGTTAGCCAGTGCCATCAAAACTATTTTGAAAAATCCGAAAAACTATAATGTTTCAAGAAAAGATGTTCTCAAATTCTTCAGTATGAAAAAAACTTTAGACGACTACGAATCTTTGATGGAGAGTTTATTGGAAAAAGTATGATGGCACATAGAGTTAATATAACTAAAATACCAGAGACCCAAAAAGGTATTCCAAAACTTTTCATTAATTCAAAGAAAAAATTTCTTTGGCCAATTTTCTCATATAAAAATATACCCATGATGGGATTTTCTGCACCAGGTGTTACATTTGTTAGTGTCCCAAGAAGCATGATAGAAATTGAAATTAATAGAAGTGGTATGGCAAGATAGTTCAATTTTCTTCTCTGATAAACAGGATATATAAGGAGTGTCAGAAACGGTAGAGAAGGTATGAGATATCTTGGACCAAAAGACCATCCTCCATCCCATATAGAAAAACCAGAGTTAACGAGAAGAAGAGAAACGAATATCGAAATGCATATAATACTTTCTATTTTAAATTTAGATTTTTTCAGATTGTAATATAAACCCAAAAATGTTAAAATTAGAATGGGAGAAAAAATAAAAAGTCCACGATGTGGTAAAAAAGTTAGTTCTAAAATAACTTCAGGCTTCGGTGTCGTTATTCCATAGAGTCCATATGACTGGTTATAAAAGGCTTGATACTTATATGGAAAGGAAAGAAAATCGTCAAATAAAACTTGATTGTATACAAGTGCTAAAGATGAGAATGCTAAGAGAGGTATGAGAAATTTTAAGAAACCCTCTTTCCTGTTAAAGGTCAAAACATAAAAAGTCAAGAAAGGAATCGCCACTCCGGCAAAATAATCTGTAAGGAAACCAAGAGCAGCCAAAGCTCCAGAGAGAATTAGGTAGTTTTCATTTAGCATTTCTCTTTTGACAAGAAATATTAAATAAAATGCGGCAAAGGAAAAAAAAGTTGCTAAATTTCTACCAAAAAATACTGTTGAATAAGGAAATAACAGAGTTCCCAATCCGAGGGTGATAGTTGTCAATATCTGAGTATTTTTATCTCTTGTTAATTTACCAACAAATTTATAGAAAATTAAAAAAAGTAAAGAAGAAAATAAACTGACTGTAAGAATGGTTATTATATAAGTTTGATGATAGATGTTTTTTATTCCAACTATCTTGCATAAGAGGTATGCCGGGATAGCCATAAAGGATGAGCCAGGTGCTTTGTCTGAATACATTTTTCCATTATAAACGGCGTAATCAACGTGGTATGTGTAATTAATATAATGTTCTATTGAAAAGTCATGATAGTTTACAATGGATTTTGTTAATGCCATTCTTGATCCTTCATTAGATTGAAAAGAATTTGGACCTAAAAATATAAAAAGTACAAAGAAAAACAAGAATACTTTTAAATCGTTTTTAGTTTCTTTTCCCAAATAACAACACCCATTCTTTTCCTGAAAGGATAAATCAAAACTATGCAAACGCCTATCACGGATAGTATGGTGCTTAAAATGTCAATCCATGTCCAGCCATAATAAATTCTTACATTCTTTTGGTTTGGATAAACCAGCATGAAGTCAGGTGAAACTAGGTAAACTTTATCAGCACCTTCAACTTTCCAATTAGGGAAATATGAAACTTTAATTATATGCGGTTTTCCTATGCAGTTCGTTGTAAAACTTATCTCTTCATTTTTTATCTCTTCACGAATTGAGCAGTTGTCATCTAATTTTTGTTTTTTAAGATCAGATAAATTTGAAATTCTTATTGGAAATCTATTATGACTTTCTTTCTCAGGATTTTTTACAAAAACTATCGGCGTATCCAAGTTGCTTACATCTCTATACCAGTTAAACGATTTTATTTTCCAATCATCATTTTTCATCAAATTTGGAACATTTTTCGGTACATAGACATACTTTCCATTGTTCGTTGTTAGTTCGTATATCTCATAATTTTTTATCTTTTTGATGAGCTTCCAATCCTTACTTTTGTTTAGGTCCTCTTTAACCCGATCCCAGATAGCGATAAAGTGTTTCACGTTGTAAAGTTTCAAGTGCTCAGTGGCAGCAGTTAAATTATAGGTTGTCGGAGTTACAATTCTTGGATAGCCTGCGCAATGGCTGGAATCCTCACATTGTATGTAATATGTGAATATTGAAGACAAGCCTGACTGAACAATGCCACCTTCTATTACAGGTTTGTTTGCAAAGTATGGAAGTGACTCAAAGCATCTTGGAGATCCGAATTGATTGTTTATATCTGCAAGATCATTAGCGGCCCTCCCCGGAGTTCCTATAAGTGTTTCGTATATTTCCTTGTAGACAGGCCATGTGGGTTTTGACTCAAATCCGCTGTAGTTCCACTCTATCCAATGATCGATGTATGTTGTTGATTCATTTGTCCACCATATCATTAAAAATGCTATTACTATAACAAGTATCCAATTGCCCTTGACATTTTTTATTATGTTGCCAAGTCCAATAGCAGCGAGTATGAGTGGTATCAAGTAAAGGAATGGCCAGAATCGTATGTTGACTAGATTGAAATGATATGCGTTGTAGAATAAAAATACAGATGCAAGTAGCATGAATCCTATGTAGAATATTTTTTTATCCTTTTTCTCAACGAAGCTTATCAGCCCGAATAAGGCGCCGATTATTCCAAGTCCAAAGTATATAAGAGCCTCAGTGGGAAATGTATCAAAAATGTTGATATGCCAATCTTCTCCAAAACCTACACTATATGGAATTTTATATATCATAGGCAGAGTCCAGAATGCAGTGATTAAAAAAGATACGAAGAATATTTTAAATAGCATCTTGAATCTCTTGGTGAATTCAATCTTATTTTTGGTTAGGAGGAAGAAAACAGCAGAAAGACTGATTACAAGTGTTGTTGTTAAGTGAGTGAATATGACCAATGAAAAAACTATGGGAGTCCATATAGACATATTATTCCTCTCAACATCTCTGTACAGCATACCCATGAAGAGAACAAAGAATGCAATGCTTATGCTTACTGAAATTTCTCCTGCCAAAAGACTTGGTATGTTTCCGCCCCACATGGAATTCTTTTCAAGAAATAGAAATGGTAACATGAACACTGAGCCAAGTATGGGTATCGGAAATTCAAAATTCATTTTTTTGAGTCCGAAGAACATCATCAATGGAAGGAGGAATGGGCCACTTACTGTAACAATTTTGAATGCTATTTCCATTGGTATTACATAACTCAAGAGGGCTGCAATCAGGTATGGGAAGAAAAAATAAAACTGAAACATTGGGAACCCTGCCCACCATCCAGGTGACCATCCAATAATTTTTCCATGGGGGAGAAGGTAGTCCCTTAAGTATCTCACAAGGTAGTTATGTGATGGTGTATCTCCACCAGATAAAGTGGTTCCAGATAAAATCAAAGATGGCTTGAAGTAACTTAATAAAAATCCCCAAATAATCAATATCACTATAAGATTGACTATGTTTTCTTTGTTTCTCATGAGGAAATCAAAAAATTTATTTTTTGCGCTTTTTCTTTTTCTCATTTTTCCAACTCCAGAATTGATATATCACAAAAATTGTTATGAGAATTACAACAACGATTCCTATCCACCACTGGGAAAGTCCAAAAACTTCTTTCTTCTCAACAATTTTCACCAACCCGCTTGCAAATGTTCCATAGTGGTAGCCATTTTCCTCATATTCTAAAGATGCCAGGATGGAATAAGTGCTTCCAGGAAGCGCTCCCAAGGATGATATTTTATATTTTAATTCTTTTTCTTCCTTTGGGCCAAGTGATATTATTTTTTCTGTCTCGCCATTGCTCAACTCCCTTGGCAAATAAAGTTTTATGTTGATGGTGTGAGTGGTTTCGTCCAGGTTTCTTAAACTCAATGTAATATCACCAGAGCCCTCCTTTGATATTTCTATTTGATTTATAGAGCCATATATTCCAGAAGGATATCCTTTTTTGTATGTCAGTATATGAGGGGAGAGAGTGGAGAATGGATACATGTTTGCATCATGATATATCGTAAGAACAACCAGAGGATACTTCCCTGGAAGTGTTCCAAGAAAGGAGAGCGTCATGTTTCCAGAAAGAGTTTCTCCAGGATTTAACTAGTCCTTGTTCAGTATGTCTTCAGATGAGAAGTACTGCGTTGCAACAGGCTCTACATTAACTTCATATGCAGCTTCGTCACCGCTTTGTTTTAATGAGACGTGAAGAGTTGTTGAATTATCAAGAATTACCTGGGAGGATATGGTTGTAGTTATTGTGATGTAAGTGGCAGCGGCTACTGAAATTGAAAGAAGGAATATCAAAATCAAAAATATTTTTTTCATCATAAAAATACCCTGACGTTCAAAATATAAATTATTTCGTCATTAGTACAATCCTGCTGGGCCTGCTTTCGTCTTTTATCTTGTAGGAAGAGTTTTCCTCTATTTTTTTGGCGAATTCTTTAATTTCTTCATGAAGTGGCATGTCGCTGTATGGAAGCCTGCCTCTTGAAAATCCTACGGACATGAAGCTCTTAACCTCGAGAAAGTCAGGTGAGTATTTCTCAACGATTTTTGCATATTCTTCAGGTTTAACGAAATTCAAGCCCTTAACGAGAGTTAGCCTTACAACAGTCCTGCACGAGAAATTTTGCAGGAGACTTAAACTTTTCATTATGTTATTCCATGAATCCACGACAGGATTAGTTGTCTTCAAGTAAACTTCTTTGTTTGGGGCGGGTAGTGTGATATAAAGGTTGGTTGGTTCTGATAGTTTTTCTATCACCTGTGGATTTGTCCCATTGCTGACCAAAAAGACAGAGAATTTCCTCTCCTTGAAGGCATCCACCAATTCAGATATTAGCGGGTATTCAGTTGGTTCTCCAGCAAGGGAAATTGCAACCTGATTTGGGTTTTGAGCTTCTTCCCACATTTTTTTATCAACGTATTTGTTTCCCTTGAATCCCGTGAGCAGTTCTCTCTGGGCTTCTATAGATTCTTCTATTATTGTGTCCGGGTCATCATAGGGACCTTCCCATTTTGGATAGGTTATGCTGGTGTCTCTCCAGCAAAACAGGCACCTGTGCTTGCAAAAAGGAAGAGCAGGAGTCATTTGAAGGCATCTATGGCTTTGAATTCCATAAAATTTTTGTTTGTAGCAAACACCCTTTCCTCGCAGTGAGTTTTTGGTCCAAAGACATATTTTAACAGCACTGTGCTTGTATTTCCCAACTATTCTGTATCCTGCTCTTTCCAACCTTTTTATGGCATTCTCAGGCATTATCATTCTTCTTTGCCTCCTTTATGGCCTTCATGTATTTTTCTGTGTCATAAATCTTCCAGTCGTCTACATTATAAACTATTATTTTTCCATCTTCGTCTGTTGTTATGACCTTCCTTATTCCAGAATTAATGAGGATTCTCTTGCACCTATCGCACGGGTGGGATGGGGCCGATTTTCCATCGGGAGTTTCTCCATGTATGTACATGACTCCACCAAGGATCCTGGCTCCATTTCTTGCAGCGTTCACCACGGCATTCTCCTCTGCATGAACAGCAGGGCACACGTCATACCCCTGATAAGATGGAACTTTGAGAATATCCTTGAGGCATCCAACTTCTTCGCAGTTGACAACCCCCCTTGCAGGTCCATTGTAACCGGTGGAGACTATGGCATCATTTACGACAATAATGGCTCCGAACTTTCTTCTAAGACAGGTTGACCTCTTAGATACGGCCTTTGCTATTTCCAAATAGTATTGATCTTTGCTTATTCTCATTGGATTTATTTTATTTTAGTATGGATTTAAAACTTACGCAAGATTTATCTGAGGCTTTTTATATAAATATATTGATATTGATAACTTATGGTGTTCTTATGGTTAGGATTGACGAGAGCAAGTGTATAGGGTGCGGAGTTTGTGAATCAATATGCCCCGATGGATTTGAAGTTGTGAATGGAAAGGCTAAAGTTAAGAATGATAAGGCTCCATGTATAGAGAATGCGGCAAGATCCTGTCCGAGTGGTGCAATAATACTAGATAAGTTTGAGAATAATGGAGTTGAAAGCTCAAAGTCGGAGACTCGTGAATCGTTTCCTACTCCTCATGTGTATGGTCCCAGATATGGGAGAGGAATCGGTAGAGGTATGAGAAAGGGTAGGAGGAGGCGAGGAAGATGGTAAACTACGAATGGTTGACAAATTTATTTCCTAATGGAATTCCAAAGAATACTTCAACAATCATAAGTGGAGAGGGTGGAAGTGGAAAGCCTCTAATAGGTTTTGCATTTGTTTCTCTGTGGCTAAGATCAGGCGGAAATGTTATTTTGATACCGGTTCAATACCCCACTGCAAATTTTTCCAAGGAGACTATGGAGAAGTTATATGAAATGGATATAGATTCATACAGGAAAGACTTATTTTTTGTGAGTTTTAATCCAAGCATAGAGTCTGTAAAGGTCGTGGATGAAAATACATTGGAGGCAAATCTTTTAAAACCTGAAGTTTGGGATACGATTCTTAGTAAGGCCGAAGAGTATTTCAATAACAGAGGTGACACCCTTGTTTTCTCGGCAGCTATAAATCTACTTCTATTCTCAAAGACATATGGAGAAAAAATTTTAGATAAGTTCAAGTATATGATTGGCAGGGATAAAACGAGGACTTATCTTTTTACCGTTAGCACAAGTGCCCTAAAGGATAAGATAAAAATTTTGGAAAAACTCTCAGATAATTTAATGATAACCAGGATGGAGAGGCCAATGAGACTTTATCTAAAGGTTGAAAGGATAAAGGACAAAAGCTTATCATCAAAGGAGATCGAGGTCCCATTTGAAGAAAAAACACTTAAAGAGATAAGGAAGATAGCAGAGGCACAGAGGAAAAGAATAATCCCATTGGTTTCAAGAATATGATTATTTGATACATATCAAAATATCAAAAGATTTATAAATGAGATAATTCAATTTTTTATTATGATCATAACTGACATGAAGCCGTTTGGAATATTGAAGGCTGAATTAAAAAAGGACGATAGAATATCAATAGTGAGTTGTAACGAGTGTGCCAGACTTTGTGGGACTGGTGGTAAGGAAGGACTTGAAGAGATGAAAAAACTTCTTATGGATAACGGATACAACGTAGTTGATACGTTCCTACTTGCTCCCGTGTGCGATAAGGACCTGGACAAGAGAGTTGTGAAGCCCCATGGTAATGTAATACTCGTCCTGGCATGTGACTCTGGATACCACAACATAAAGATACTCTTCAAGGACAAGAAAGTTATTCCAGCGTTAGACACAATTGGGCTGGGAGCCTTCGATGAGAAGGGAGACATATTCCTCATAAGGGAATTCAAGTGAGGAATCTTCCATTTTCTTTTTTAATTTTAAATACAAGTTAGTCACATAATTATTCTAAGTGTTCTTTCTGTGGTTTATATGACAGACACGATTTTAAAGGTCAAGAAATTAAGCGTTAACTTTGGAAGGGATATTATACTAAAGAATCTAAGTTTTGAAGTTAAGAGGGGAGAAATACTTACTATAATAGGTCCCAACGGGGCAGGAAAGACAACCCTCTTGAGGGCGCTTCTCAACATAATATCATACGAAGGCGAGGTCGTATGGAAAGACGGCATAAAGGTAAATTATCTTCCACAAAGGTTATCCAAGGAGAAATTCTCTCTATTACCCATATCTGTGAGGGAGTTCTTTAAATTCAAGAAGCCATCTGAGGATGACGTCTTGAAGATGCTAAAGGAGGTTGGTCTTGAAAAGAGAGTGCTGGATAAAAATCCTGCTGAGTTGTCATCTGGTCAATTCCAGAGGATGCTAATAGCTTGGAGCTTGATAGATAACCCGGATGTTCTATTGCTTGACGAGCCCACAACTGGGATAGACGTGAGTGGTGAAGAGACAATATACTCACTTTTGAACAGATTCTGGAAGGAAAGAAACCTCACCATACTTATGGTAACCCATGACCTCAACGTGGTTTATGCATATTCAACCAACTGCCTCTGTACATGTAAGGAGAGGGTATGTTACGGGCCACCAAAAAAGGTGCTCACGCCACAGGCACTCCAAAGGATATACAAGACCGAGATAAAGTTTTATAAGCATACACATAGGTGATTAGATGAATCAGATAATCTTAAGCTTAATAACTGGAATCTTCATATCAGCCATAGCAGGATACATAGGCTCCCTTATGATAACGAAAAGAATGGCGCTTGTTGGGGGACCTCTGGGGCATCTCGCGTTACCTGGGGTAGCGCTGGCGCTAATATATAATTTTGGCATATTCTTTGGAGCATTACTCTCGATAGCAGTGGGAGCATTTTTCATATGGCTTTTTAGCTTAAGAGCGAAGCTTCCAATAGAATCGCTCACTGCAATTGTCTTTGCTGCTGGGGTTGCCATAGGATTTTTATTCTTACCACTCTCTCATGCAGAGGAAGCCCTCATAGGAGATATAACCAGGGTGAATTTGTTCGATACGATACTTGCAATTTTCTTGTCATCTTTTTTATTCATAGTTATAAGGAAAATCTACTCTAAGCTAACTCTATCCGAGATATCCGAAGACCTAGCAAAGAGCATGAAGATAGATGTCAGGAAATATAATTTAATCTATTTGACGTCAATAGCACTGGTTGCTGCCATGGAAGTTAAAATAGTTGGAATTCTTTTAACGGCAGCCCTTCTTGCAATCCCTGCTGCGGCGTCAAGAAATTTCAGTAGGAATATAGTCCAATACTCCCTAGTATCTGTGCTTGTGGGTTCTCTATCAGCGGTAGCAGGAATATTTGTATCATATGAATATGGCTTACCAGCAGGTCCTCTAATCATTTTAATATCATTTGGAATATTCTTAATATCTCTAATACCAGCAAGAAAGGTTTAAGCTTTCATTTCTCTTTTTATTTCCTTCTTTAGCTCTCTTTTTATCTCAGTTATGAACGGAGCAAAGATGCCTTTTCTACTACGAGAACTCCTCTTGGATAATTTATCCTTTTTGACCTTTTTCTTGATATGGCTCTTTTTATGACCCATTATTAATTTAGTGTTATTTTTTGGTCTGATAACCATATGTCTAATGCCATATCCTATGTGTATAAGGTCATTCTCGTGAAGTATCTCTGCCCATTTCTCTACAACATGTTTCTCAACTTCGAGTATTCTACTGCATTCCGAAGAGCTTATTTTCCCTCTTTCGTTGACCATTTCTAGAAATCTATCAACATCAGTCTTCAACAGCATTCGATTCCCCCACCATAAATATGAGGGAGATAAACTTTAAATATCTTAAAATATGCATTAAATGGTGATTTTTTTAAAGTCTCTTGCTACATCTGTGTTTTTAAACACCCTTTGAGCTATTTTCTTAAGTTTATTAACATTATTATACCTTCTTGAAAAATGAGTAAGTATTAGTTTTTTCACACCTGCTTTTTTTGCAATCTCGGCTGCCTTTCTAACACTGGTGTGATTTTTCTTTAGGTATGCCTTTTTTCTGGATTCCACATCTTCTTCGAGAAATGTGGCATCATGTATCAACAGGTCTGCTTCCTTGGATAATTTCACAATATTTTTACATGGCGAAGTGTCTCCGGAATAAACAATTTTTTTACCTCTTGTCATGGTTGCTACATCCTCGAGTCTGATAGTTTTTCTATTGATTTTTATTTTTCCATTTCTTTTGAGCACATCGAGTATTGGTCCTGGTTCGATGCCGTACTTCCTCAATTTTGCTCTACTGAGGTTCCATCTGTCCTTCTCCTGAAAGCAGTATGCCACTGCAGGAATTGAATGCTTCACAGGAACCGAAAGAATTTTGTATTTATCATTTTCAAAAATTGTGGAAATTTTATTTTCTTCATAGTTGACATCAAATGTTTTTATTTCAAATCCGAAGTCCCAGTAACTTAGTTCAGAGAAGGCGTCTATGAACCTTGATGCTTCTGGTCCATAAACTTCAAGAGGTTCAGCCCTTCCACTAAGGTTAAATGTCTCTATGAGACCTATTATTCCTGCGAAGTGGTCAGCGTGCCAGTGAGTTATAAATATCTTCTTTATCTTCATAAGCTTAAGTCCTGCTATCATCATCTGGCGCTGTGTACCCTCTCCGCAATCCCATAAAAATTTATCTCCCTCGTACTCGATGAAAATCCCTGGATGATTTCTTTCAGGAGTTGGAATGCTTGAGCCTGAGCCAAGGAAAACAATGTTTATTTTCGTCATAGTTAAATAATTATACTATATAAAATATATTATGATAGTCTTCACAAGAGAATATATCGATGAATACAAGGAAGATATCTTCAGGAGGATAATGGGGGGTCATGTTTTCATATATCCTACCGATACCATATATGGTCTTGGGTGTGATGCCAGAAATGAAAAGGCCGTTGAAAGAATCAGAGAGATGAAGGAAAGATATGACAGGCCGTTTTCTATTTTGGTTCCTTCAATGAAATGGATTCTAAAGAACTGCGAAATAGATGATAGATGGTTGAAAAAACTTCCGGGGCCATACACGTTCATTTTGAAATTAAAAAATGAAAACAGCATTGCAAAAAATGTCAATCTTGGTATGGAGACCATAGGAGTACGAATCCCGGACCATTGGATATCACATTTTTTTCAATCCATAGGAATACCCATAGTTACAACTTCTGTGAATGTATCAGGAGAAAAATACATGACGTCAATCAGTGATCTGGACAAAAGGGTAAGAAGTCATGTAGATTTTATGATTTATGATGGTTCGATTCATGGAGTGCCATCAAAGATCATGGACCTAACTGATGGTATACCCATTGCTCTAAGAGATTTTGAAGATGGCCAGCAGAAATTACTCTGATGGCAGACTTTCAAAGACCTTATTATAGTCTTTACCTGCCTTTTTCATTCTCCAAACAAATGAATAGTACATGGCTGCTCCAATGGCTATTATTATAGCTGACTGAACACTGGACATCTCATACCAGACAGCTCCTGATGTCAAGTCCATATAAAGAAGTACTCCAAGAAGTAAAAATGAGAATACCAATGATATAATGGATGCCGTTATCTGAATGGTTCTGTTCTTGAGGAATTTAATCTGCTTGTAAATCTTCTTATTTTTGTTCTTTAGATTTATCAAGGAGAGAGATATCAGTATGTAAACCAAAAATCTTGATATTACGACAACATCAACCTCCGTGAAAAATCCTCCGAAGACGCATGAAACTGCAATTGCCGATGCTGTCAAGGCAACTGCACCCATGGCCATAGAAGGGACCTTATACTTGTTTGTTTTTTCAAATATCCTTGGTATGATACCATCTCTTGCCCATCCATAAAAGAGTCTGGACTTAGCATACAACATTGGTGGGACATCATTTGCAAGTGTAAGGAAAACGAATAATGTTATGATGGTTGCAAATCCTGGAGGGAGAAATACTCCGAGTAGGGCCGGTACATTTATGTCCTTCATTCCAACCATGTATTGCCATGGAACAGCATGGTAAACGGCGGTTGAGTATATGAAGTAATATATCATTATCAATAAACTACTTATTATGAATGCTCTTGGTAAATTCCTCTTTGGATTTTCTATTTCTCCTCCTGATTGGGATATCGATGTGAATCCTATGTACGCCCAGAATAGGATGGCTACAGCATACATAAGGTTAAGTATAGAGTGATTTTCTTTCACATGGGGAAGTGTAGCTTTGGTAACATTCAAAAAGTTTGTTGGAGTATGTGTGAACCCTATTAAAATCATAAGTCCTCCACCAAGGAACATAAGGAATGCAAGCAATATGACTGTGTAAGCGTACTTCCTAACACCAAAATAATGAATTAGCCAGAAGAACCATATTATTGAGAGGGATGAAACGACCATTCCTATTTGCGTTGCAAAGAATGCTTCTAACGAATGCAGGCCAAGATAATGGAGGGCTGTAACAAGAAGGGTTGCATCCATGTATGATACAGAACCAAGGGCTATTACACTACTCGCCCATTTAAGAAAGCTACCTATGAATCCCCAGAAGGGACTCAAACCTCTTGAAATGTATATATATCCACCACCTGCCCTTGGCATGGCAGTTGCCAATGATGAATAAACAAGAGATATGAAGACGGCAATCAACCCTCCCAACACCACTGCAAGTGGAATCCAGTTGCCTATTCCAATGGCACTATTTTGTATATCCACTATCAGAACATTTATTCCTCCGCCTATAACGTTACACAATGCAGCAGCAATAACAGCCACAAGTGGAAATTTTCTTAATAATTTTTTCATGGTGGTCACTTTGGAGGTGTTCTTTTTTTAATTAAATTCTGTCATATATTTAAAGTTTTCAATATAATAAGATATCATGGACAAGAAGAAAATAAAGAATGATATGAAGCATGGAAAATTTCCAGACCTTGACACTTTAAAAGAACTTATGGACAAAGGAGAGTATGGGACTGTAGAAAAACTTGTGATTAAGGGATGTGATTCTGAGGTTTACAAGAGGGAAGATATTATAGAACTCAAGGAGTACTTTTCCAAGTTGCCCATTCCACCATGGTGGAGCTTCATAAAGAAATTATCTTATTCATCATTGGATTTAACGCTCACTCCTCGCCCGGAAATGGATCATTATTAGCAAAGACTAATATTATAATTTGTAATCCAATTGAGGTGAAGAAAATTCACATTAAATTCTCTCTTGAAAATAAAGAAATTTTAGAAATAGAGGAAAAACTTAAGGAACTTCTTTCTGAAAAATTCGGAGATTTTGAAAAGATAGAGAGGTTTGGGGTTCAGAAGAACTATTCATTACACCTTTATCCCCGGAAAGAATATAGAGAAAATGATCACATTGATAAAATAGTTTGTGATATTGGGTATGATGGGAGAAGAAGTGTATTAATCATAACTGCCATAGGAGGTCATCCAGACCCGTTTTATGTTGATACGGACATAAAGGATAAACTAGAATACGTGGAAAATGAGATGAAGAAACTTTTTATTGACTAAGGATTACACCTTCTGAATGTTCTTGGGAATGGAATGGCATCCCTTATGTGGTCCAGTTTACATATCCACATTATAAGTCTCTCTATTCCAAGTCCGAATCCTGAATGAGGGACAGCGCCATAGCGCCTTGTATCAAAATAAAACTCATATTTTTTAGGGTCTTCCCCTGCCTTTTTAAGGGCTTTTTTCATCTCCTCTATGTTTAAATCTCTCTCCGAACCTCCAACTATCTCAATCCCTATCTCCGGCGACAGTATGTCATAACACAGTGCTACCTTAGGGTTATTCGGGTCTCTTGGTTTGTAAAATGCCATTATGTCCTTAGGGTAATGAGAGACGACAAGTGGCTTGTCGTAATGCGTCATTAATTGTCTTTCTTCATTGGTTCTAAGGTCCTTGCCCCACCTTACCTTCATTCCATCCTTTTCAAGAATTTTCAATGCCTCTGTGTATGTTATTTTTGGAAATGGTGCCTTTATACTCATAAGATAATCAGGATCCCTTCCAAGTGTCTTCAATTCTTTTTTACACTCTCTCCCAACTTTTTGGCACACATAAGATATTAATCCCTCGCTAAGTCCTATACAGTCATCTAGATTATACCATGCTGCCTCGGCTTCTGCTGTCCAATATTCTGCAAGGTGCCTAATTGTTCTGCTCTTCTCAGCCCTGAATGCTGGCGTGATGGTGTATATTTTTTCCAGAGCAGGTAGTATGGTCTCCGCGTAAAGCTGCCATGTTTGAGTTAAATAAACCTTTCTATCAAAGAATTTAACCTCGAACAAGTCTGGTCCAGACTCCGCGCTTCCTGGTGTTAAAATTGGAGAGTGAGTTAGGTAAAATCCCTTATTTCTGAAATATTCGTGGATAGATTCGAATACCTTGGACCTTATCTTAAGAACATTTATCATCTTCTGCGACCTTATCCACAAATGGCGCACATCAAGCAAGAATTCTTCACTAAGGTCACGCCCTATTGGGAATCTTTCGGCAAGATGGACTATTTCCAGGTCTTTCCCTTCTATCTCAAAACCTCCTGGTGCCCTTTTGTCTTCTCTCACAACACCTTTTATCTTCACCGATGATTCTATTTTCAGCTGTTCTGCCTTGTCATAAACGTCTTCTGGAACATCACCTTTCTTGAACGTACATTGAATAATTCCGGAAGAATCTCTTAAAAGAACGAAGACAACATCCTTTGTAACCCTATGCCTGTATACCCATCCCCTCAGGTTCACTTCCTTCCCTACCTGCTTCTTTGACAGAGCATCCTCAACTTTTGTAAATTTCTCCTCTTCCATGCCTTTATATTTAAGATATTTAAAATAAAAATGTATGCCAGATCTTAAAAGGGCCTTGAATTTATGGGAAGTAAGTATATATGGTGTTGGACTGATACTGGGTGCTGGGATATACGCGCTCATAGGTGAGGCGGCAGGCCTTGCGGGAAATGCCTTGTGGATTTCATTCATATTTGCTGCTATTATAGCATCTTTCACTGGTCTAAGCTATGCTGAGTTATCTTCAATGTTTCCTAAATCTGCAGCAGAATTTGTTTATGTTGAGAATGCCTTTAAAAAGAAGTCCTTATCTTTTGCCATAGGATGGATGACGATTTTTACGGGGATATTTTCTTCTGCAACCGTTGCATTGGGCTTTGGTGGGTATCTTTCATCTTTATTATCAGGATTTTTAGTTATTCCAATCATTTTAGGTGCAATCATAGCCATTCTTGGCGCATCATTTTTTAATTTTTATGGAATAAAGGAATCTTCCAAGGCAAACATAATATTTACGCTCATAGAGGCATCCGGATTATTCATAATAATAATTCTTGGTATCAAATACCTTGGCTCTGTGAATTATTTAGAGATGCCACTTGGTTTTTCTGGAGTATTCACTGCGGCTGCTCTCATATTCTTTGCTTATCTTGGATTTGAGGACATAGCAAATATAGCCGAAGAAACCAAGGATCCAAGAAAGAACATTCCAATGGCCATGATAATATCAATCGTGGTAACAACGCTCATATACATACTCGTCTCACTCTCTGTTGTGAGCATATTACCTTGGAATGAGTTGGCTAAATCTTCTGCTCCCCTTGCCACAGTATCATCTAAAGCACTTTCAGGCTCCAGTTCACTTTTAAGTTTGATTGCGCTCTTTGCTACGGGGAACACAATCTTAATAATGCTCATAGTTACTTCAAGGATGATGTATGGTATGTCAAGGGATGGCGCACTGCCTAGAATACTCTCAAAGGTCCATAAAAAGAGAAGGACACCATGGGTTTCGGTTATAATAACGATGCTTCTTGTCCTGATATTTACCATAGCAATAGGTAATTTAAGAAGTGTTGCAGAAATAGCCAATTTCGGCGTTCTCCTGGTCTTTGTCACTGTGAATTCTTCGCTGATTTATCTGAGATACAGAGAGCCAGGCATGAAGAGGTCTTTCAAGGTTCCAATAAATGTTGGTAAGTTTCCCGTACTTCCGTTTCTCGGTATAATATTCTCCTTGCTTCTAATGTCACACTTCAGTATCTTTACAATTTTATTTGGGTTGTGTGTGTTCTTTTTAGGATTTCTCACATTCCTAATTGCAAGAAACGTTCACGCGTGAGTGTGTGACAGAGACAGAAAAGAGTGACATTTGTATTCTAGAGTAACGAAAACTTTATAAATAACTATATACTAAAAAATAGTATTGGTAATGGGCGTTACCACAACATTCACAACTTCACTTCGTTTGGGCGCGAAGTAAGTTGGGCAAATATTTTTTGGGCATATTAGAGTTTATTGGGCAACTCTTTCTATAAAGGATAGTATAGTTACTATCTTAAAAACATTTCGATACAAAAAAATATCTATTGGAGTATATAAATGCGGGGAGGTTGAGGTTATGGACTCTATAATTCAAAATGCCTTTGAAAAAACTTTTGAACAAAAGAATTTTTCTCAAAAATTTGAAAAAGAAAAAATTGAGGAAGAATTCAACATAGACCTTCATCAGGCAAGGATTCTTGTTGTTGGTGTTGGTGGTGCTGGAAATAACACAATTTCGGCTTTAACTGAGATGGGCATAGAAGGTGCCAGTACGATTGCTGTTAACACTGATGCAAAACATCTTAGCATAATAAAGGCAGACAAAAAGGTTTTAATTGGAAGGGAGACCACGAGAGGTTTAGGTGCTGGTGGTTATCCAGGCATTGCCAGAAAGGCAGCCGAAGAGTCAAGAAAAGAATTAAAAGAAATGCTAGAAGGAGCTGATATGGTATTCATAACCTGTGGTCTTGGTGGCGGAACTGGAACTGGTGCAGCACCCATCATAGCTGAAATAGCGAAGAGCATGGGTGCCATTGTGATCGGTACTGCTACGATGCCATTCAAGATGGAAGGTACTAGGGTCCATAAGGCAGAAGAAGGATTGATGGAATTAAGAAAAGTGGCTGACACCGTGATAGTCATAGAAAATCAAAAACTCCTTCAATACTGCGGGGATTTATCGATCAAGCAGGCCTTCGCCGTTGCTGATGAATTGATTTCAACAATGATAAAAGGCATAACTGAGACGATCACACAACCATCTCTGGTTAATTTGGACTATGCAGACGTTAAAGCCATAATGCACAGCGGAGGAGTGGCTGCAATAGGAGTTGGCGAGTCAGATTCCTCAAACAGAGCAAAGGAAGCCATAGAAAAGGCTTTATCTCATCCACTGCTTGAAATGGAAGTAAGTGGTGCTAACGGAGCCATAGTTCAGATCATAGGTGGAGACGACCTAAAACTTGACGAGATAAACACAATAGGAGAAACAGTTTACAAGAGAATGAATCCTGAAGCACAGGTCATATGGGGAGCAAGAATTCTTCCAGAATATGCAGGAAAGATTCATGTAATAACCATAATAACTGGAGTTAAGAGCCCATACATACTTGGGCCTATGCAGAAAGAAGAGCTTGGTAAAAAGACCGGAGGAATTTCAAACACTCTTGGAATTCCAATGGTTGGTTAATTGTCATTCGATGACACACCCCCACACCGGGAAGGGCGGAAAGGAACTAAACCACCCCCAACCGCCCTTTCCTTTTTATCTTTAAATATGAAGGTAATCCTTATGATAGAAAAAATCAAAAGAAGGATGACAAGAAAGATGATGATATTTTTAGGTGCCTTAATTCTCTTTGTTGCTGTTGCTTTTTAATCGATGCTCTTTATCAACAACGGTAAAATTACGGTGGCGTCTCCTTCTATCGTTATGTATTTTGCGTCTTCTCTGACTTTGCCCCATGAGATCGCTTCTCTTACCCTTGCTCCTGAAAGCGAACCATCCCATTCTGGTGCCGTGGTTATGTACACCGCATAGTTCAACCCATCCCTGAATTGGTTCCACCATATCGTGTGATGCTTTGATATTCCACCACCAATCATGAGTGCTCCAGTTCTCTTTGCGTCGTATATTATTCTCGATAATTCCTGCTCATCCCTAAGGACATTTACGTTAAAGTCCTTATGCCCATCCTGCCAGAAAAACCATATTTGTGAGCCAAATGCTCCATCCATGGGACCAGGAACAAAAATTGGTATTTTATTCTTATATGCCCAATAAACTATCGATTCCTCTTTTTTCTCCTCGTTTTCCAGAAATTCTCCAAATTTCCATATCAAATCTATTGTCGACCAATCTTTTCCTTCTTCGTAAATCTTCTTTAAAATTGGTTGCATTTTTTCCTCAAGAATCAGTCCGTAGCTCTCATTCGGTATGAATATGTTTCCCTCTCTGTTTATGCCCTTTTGATGCAGTTTCCTGTCATCTGCTTCAAAATAGCCATGATAGTAATTCTGCCATACTCTTGCAAGGTCGTGATCGAGAGTTCCGCATGTGGTTATTATTACATCAATCCTTTTATTTTTCACAAGGTCTCTTATTATTCCTCGAGTTCCAGTGGAAATTATGCTTGCAGGGAACGATAAAAATACAACGCATTCATCATCTTTTACCATTTTCTCCAATATCTCAGCACCTATGCCAACCTTTTTTGCAACAAATCCACCTGAATCTTTCATCTGCCTGACTAAATCCTTGACATTTTTGACATCATCTAAGTTCATATCCTTTATTGGCTGCATTTCTGGCTTCATTTCATCACCTCTTTAAATTACTCAGCGCTCTTAAGATGGTTCTTGCCGCCAACTCTGATGTTGGATTGTTGAATCTATCAGATGATATCTCAACTACGTCCATGCCTATCACTTTTTTTTCAAAAACTTTGTCAATTATTTCAAAAACTTCTCTTGGTGATAACCCATTTGGTTCTTTAAATCCCGTGTCTGGTGCGTATGCAGGATCAAATACATCCATGTCTATGCTCAGATAGATCGGTCCCTTGAGACCCTTTGAGTTGTTCATTATTTTAAATTTCTTCCTGTTTTCTTCCTCAACTTCTTCCCATGACCTCACACCAATCTGAACGATTCTAAACCCTTCATTTGATGCAAAGTAAGCCCATGTGTTGTGGGCAAATTTTTCCTCATCACTACTCACGAGGTCCCTGTGGGCATCTAGATGGACTATTGTCTTTGGCTTTAATGCTTCCACGATTGGCAGCGTTATTAAATGCTCTCCACCAATTACAACAAGGAATATCTTGGGGTTTATTTTAAATATGGAATCTATGGTGTCTCTGATTCTAAAAGAAGTCTCCTCATAGTCTCCAAAAGCCACATCAACGTCGCCAACATCGCATACCTTCAATTCTTTAAGCGGATTTTTGTTCCTTTCTGGCACATAGCTTATAGCATTCTTGAGGGCATATCTAACGGTAGGTGGACCAAATCTTTGATTTCCAATGGCAGTTGCCGTGGAGTCAAAAGGTATTCCTAAAAAGCACACATCTGCCTCTTCGAGTGGATATTCCGGAACAAAACTTTTACTTGTAAACAACAATTCTGTCATAGTAGTATTTTAGTTTTAATAAAATAAATTTTTAAATTAGAGAGAAATTCAGTAATAAAATAATAAAAAATTAATTTATATATCAACAATGTAAATTTGGTATGTATGTCTGATTTGAAGGCCTGGATAAAAAAACAGTTGGATTCTGGTTATTCTCAGGAGCAAATTCTTCAATCTCTTTTGAAGGCGGGTTATTCTGAGGTTCAGGCTCGCCGTGCAATTCAAGAGGTTTTAAACCAGAGGAAAGAAAAAAATAAAATAACAATAAGTTATTACAAACCTTTGATTTATCTCTTAATTCTTCTTCTTATTATCCTCTTCTTGACAGGAGGCTATTTGTATGCGTCTGGTGGTGAGAAAGTTCAGAATCCATCAACGAGTTCAGAGCCATTTACTGAGAAGCAATGTATGGACCTCTTGGCGAATTATGACTCATCTGTGAGGGAGATGACCTTTAAGGACAAGTATCTTGATTTTGATATCTTGGGTAATATACTTGATACCCAATTTTATTGGAGGATTAATGTTTCTAAGATAGATTCCAAAGCTAATAAATATTTACTTTATATAGATAAGGAACCTCTGTCAGGTAGGCATGTCTTTTCAGTTGGAAATAACAAGAGTTTTCAGGGATGTTGTATTGTTACTTTTAATCCAATAGAGAAATCAATGAAGAATGGAAAGCATTATAGGTGCCCTTTCTCAGACATATTTTTATTTACACAAGAGAAGATAAACTATATCTACTATGATGCATTGATAGTTACTAAGAGTTCGACCTTCACAAAATTATGCCTTTTGAACAAAGGTAAATTCAATTTAAGTTCAGTGATACCGGGCGAGCCCTGTAAGGTGGTTGAAGAATGAGAAAATATATACTTCTTTTAGTTAGTGTGACCGTATTCACTTTAATCTTGATGTCTATAAAATCTTTTTCCCAAAGTGTGTGTCCTGTGGGTGGGCAATCATATTGTGGATGCACAGCTGGTGAGTCGTGTGGCGGTGGCGGAAGTTATTGTTCATTAGATAATAAAACTCTTTTTACATTTACACAAAATGACTGTATATGCTCTTGTTATCCATGTACAGGTGCCACGTGTCCCTGCCCAGATACATGTGAGTGTTGCTGTGATAATTCTGGTTGGACTACAACAGATTGCACCACTCAATGTTTTGGATTACATGGGGGAATATGCAAGCAATCGGGAGACCTCTCTGCCTCATGTGTAGAGGACACATCCAACTGTTTAGGTCATGATTGCTACAGTTATAATTATATAGATGTAACCTGTGGAGAAAATGAGTTGGAATATCATGCAAATGCTATTTTAATACCTTTTCCGCTTTGGGGTAAAAACTACAGAATATGGTGCCCGGGGGTGAGTGGCTGTAACTATAACGGTATTTCAGGATTATGTGAAAAGGGAACTCTTCCAAATGGATTAAATTTTGATAGTAGGCATACAGTAAGTGCAGGTGCTGGAACGTATACATGCAGGTTTGAGATAGATGATGGAGGTGGATATTGTACCGTTTCAACTTCAGGTAGTTGTACGGTTACAACCACAACAACCACAACAACGCAACAAGAGTGTAATTATTGTCGTGTTAAAAATATAAATTGCCCATCTTCCGTGAGCAGGGGGGAAAGTTTTACGATAAGTTATCAATTCTACGGTACTGGACCAAGTAACTATCCCTATGAATACCGTTCTTTATGGAGGAATGGCACAAGAATAGATTGTACGCATGGAGATTCTGGGGAATGTACTTATCACAGTAGCTCTTTTACTACTACTGCTCCATCTACACCCGGGGCTTATAAATATAGAGTAAGTTGTTATGGGAGTAGTAGTGTATCTAATTCTCGCTGTGATGATAGTGATGACTCAAAAACGTGTTATGTCACAGTAACCAATCAACGACCAAACCAACCATCAACTCCTTCTGGCCCAATCGATGGAGAAATAAATACGGAATATTCATTTTCAACATCAACAACTGATCCAGAGGGTGATCAGGTAAGATATGGATGGGATTGGGATGGAGATGGAGTAGTAGATGAATGGACGGGATATTATGACTCGGGAACTACGATAACAACATCTCATACTTGGAGTTCTGTGGGAACATATAACATAAAAGTGAAAGCTGAGGATTTATACGGAGTGCAGAGTGATTGGAGTAGTGTACATCAAATTTTAATTGTTTATTCATTGAACAATCCACCCAACAAACCAATCAACCCATCACCATCCAACGGTGCAACAGGAATTTCAACTTCACCTACTTTATCTGTGAGTGTTTCTGACCCAGACGGAGATTCAATGGATGTTAGCTTTTACGATGCTTCTGACGATTCTTTAATAGGAACAGATTCCGGAGTTTCATCAGGCTCAACTGCATCAATAACTTGGTCCGATCTCTCCGAGGGTACAACTTACTCATGGTACG
>JAGGZI010000025.1 GCA_021162085.1 Candidatus Aenigmatarchaeota archaeon | reverse complement strand
TGATTATTTAAATAATATATTAATGTAGGCTATTTAATTTATGAAAAAAGGTATATTAGTTTTATCGACGATTTTTTTATTTATTTATTTGATTCATACCTCTTCAGCTAGTATAGGTTGGTGGAACGAAAATTGGAAATATAGAACACAAATTGTAATTATTTCTGGTGAGGACTTTCCATATGGAACCACCATAAATATAACACTCGACACTACTGATATGATAAATAAAGGAGTAATGAAAAGCGATTGTAGTGATGTTAGATTTGTCAATTCAACTTCTAATTATCTATATAATTTTAGCGTTTTATTATGTAATTCAAGCAAAACAATTTTTACAATTAAAATGTTACAAGGTTTTAGAAATGATACAATAAATGAAATTTATATGTATTATGGGAATCCTAATGCTAAAAAGATATCAAAAGATTTCAACGAAATTTATTGGACATACTTCGAGGATTTTAATAACTGTAGTGGAGATTGTGAATGGAGAGATGAATCTTCATTTCAAGAATATAAAAGCGGGAATGTCATTTTTCTTCCATACGATGGATGTTACGAAAATTCTAGTGTCTTCGTCTTAGATGGAGGAAAGGAAAATTGGTGGAAAACTCCGAAATGTTGGTCTCCAGAAAACTTAGAAACATATAAAGTCGATGCATTTTTAGATTTCAAAATAACATTCAACATTCCTTCTATTCTTGATATCTGGATATCTGATGATAATGCTTCTGACTGTAGAACCTATCCCTTAAGTGTGAGTGGTATTGGCCTAAAAAACAGATGGCAATCTAATCCCAGACCAACCATTTGTGCTGAGGGAATTTGTAATGGTGGAGAGACTATTGATATAACCTCAAACAGATGGTATAATGTTAGATTTATTATCAATTCTTCTGGAGAATACATATGGATAAATAAAACTCTCTACTTGTTAGAAGAAAATTATTCCTTGATAAATTCAACTCCATGGAAATTAGTTTTAAAGTATAACGAGGGTAATGGTGAGAACTTTGAATATTTATATATTGATAATGTTAGATATAGGTATAAGCCAGATACAGAGCCTATAGTATATATTTTGCCAAGAGAGTCTAATAAAAAATTACTAATTTATTTTCATAATTTTTCAAAAATTTTAACATATAAGAGCACAGCCTTAACTCTAGACATCAAGAGCAATGAAAACGAGTACATGGACAAGTTATCTTTCAATGATTTCAACATTAGCGTTGATGGCGAGAGTGAGAGGATAGCCGATTTCAAGAATTTTGGAAACGGCACTTACACGATTGCGCTTAAATACAATTCAAGCGCTCTTGGCGAGAAAGAACTGAAAGTTGAAGTTGTTTATGGGAATTACTCTGGCTCCAATGCCACGAGTTTTTATTGGCTTCTCAATGGCAAGAGTGGAATAAAGGACTTTGCCGTTGTTAGTGATGATAACTGGAAAAATGTTATCGCTGCAAGTGCCACTGGATTACCTGTCCTGATTGGAGACACAGACTTAACCGGTGAGAATGTCAGCGGAGTCTTTGTTCTTGGTGATGTCACCGTTGGCTTTAACGGAGATATTTATACCGTGGACAGAGATGTGCTGCAGAAGATGTTTCTTGGCGGAGAAAGAATATTTGTCAACGATAAAAAGAGGGGAGTACTTGCATCAAGGTTGGCAAGTGAGTTGAATAGGACGATAGTTTTTGATAAGTGCGAAGGAGATTGTATAGACTTAAGTGAGAAGAGTATTGATGAAATAAAAAATATGTACAAGTCTCTGGGAAAGACAAACTATTTTATATTGGCAAATGAAGACAGAGAAAATTCCTTATTGGCTGCACAATTGAGTGTTTTCAGAAGGGGAATGCCAATCTTCGTTAACTTAAATGGAATAAGTTATCCGAGTCCAAGCGAGGGTACGAGAGTTTTGGATGAGTACAACAGAAATAACAAGCTGAGTTATGTAAGAAGCAACATCAAGGACAACGTGGAAGAATTTACAAGTTTAGATAGGAATTATGTTTATGGCGAAATGCCCAAACTGATCATAATTGGGGATGGAAACGATGTACCTTATTTTCTTATAAAGGACTTTGGATTGGAGGACATAGTAAGAGAGCCAAGTGGCAATGAGTTGTGGTTGAAGACAGATAATTACTATGGAGACTTGAATGACGATGGATTCCTTGACCTGGCGGTTGGTAGGATAAACAAAGATGTTGAAGGTGGGAGCAAGCAAATATTTGAGATAAGAGAATTTGAGAAGAATAAAAATAAAGGCGTTGGAATTCTCTCAGAATACAATCACATTCTTGGGTTGGATCTTCTTACATCGGGAGGTTCCATGTTCAACGGATTCTTGGCTGAGAACATATTGAGGAATGATTTTAAAACTGACCGACTTGTAGAGCACAGGTTCTATGCAACAGACGAAGATATAGATGACAAGTTAACAAAAAAAGTTCTTGATGTGATAATTAATTTCCTTAAATTAAATAAGATGAAGGGAGCAATGTCAAAACTGGTTTTTTCCCAAAAACTTCTGTACTTGTTGCTTGAGAGGGACTGGAATGGGTGGGAAGTTGGAACGATACCACTATATCTCCAGGAGATATCCAAAGAGTTATCGAGTGATTTTTTCAGAGAGAAGAGCATGGTATTTTTCTTTGGACCGGGCGACACCAACAAAATGTTTTTCTATGACGATTTAGGCGAAGACAGAGATCTGGTAACAGATCCTTATTCAGGACCAGAGCTTGACATAAGAGACATAGGAAAGGCAGGGTTCTTGTTTTTGGATTATTCTTACTCAGCGCGTGCCAATGTAACGCAGAACTCACCCGGATTCATAGGCAACAACGGACTCCTGCATGATCTTTCATCAAGGGATACAATATTTTATTTTTTGAAAAATCTTGACTGGGGAGCAGGTCAAGCACTCTCAGAGTCAAAAAACAATATTCTAGGAGCACTTAGATATAAGTACAGAGTGAACGCATCAAGTCCCTATAGGAAGGAAGCTTTTGAAAAGATATTGCTTTCGGACCCAGCACTCAACATAACTTCAAAGGCAAAACCACACAAGGGGTTCTACTGCGCCAGAAGATACAACAACGAGTTTATGGATGAAGTTGACATAACACCAAGCTATGATGTGAATAATGGCAACATAATTTTTTACAATTATACATCGCTTTTGCTGGAGTCAAATAGACCAATGCTGTCAGTTTATACAAAGAGTATAATAATTCCATCTGGAGCAAAGATAAGCAATATAAAGGTAGAGAAGCAGCAAAAGATTATAGAAAATATTACAATACCATTTTTTAGAGACGAGTACTATGAAGAAAAGAATTTTACTGGAATTTATCCAGACGAGGAATGGTGGAAGAACGAAAGAGATTTTCTCGATGGAAGAAAAGAGATAATATTTTCAGTTCCCGTAAGATATGACACGAAAAACAAGGAGGCAGTTGTAAATAATTTTAATTTCAAAGTTGTATACAATTCAAGTTTGGAGGTAACTAAATTCTATACTATGGACATAATCAAGGGAGAAAGGCAAAGGTTTTATCTGGATATTTACACCAATAAACAAAGAGAATCAAAAATATTCTTAAGAGTATATGGGTCAAAGAACGATGAGATAACAAAGAACGTGACACTCAAGAAGGGAGAAAATAGCGTGGAGATATGTTGGAATGATACAGGAAATACAGGAAAATACACAGCCGAGGTTGTTGTAATCTCCGATGTTGTAATGGGTCCAAGGTCACTTGATTTTTCAATTCTTAGAAAGCCGAACATTTTTAAATCAACTGCATATTCAATTGTGCAAGTATGGAAGGATCTGGCAGACAAGCTCACAAGAATTTTTCAAGTGAATAACATAAATCTTGAGAAGGAAATGCCAGAATCAAAAATTTATTCCTGGGTTGAAGACGGCAAAAGAATAAGTGAGATGAAGACAAACGAATTTGATTTGAGGATGGAAGCTTCTGGGAACGAAAGCAAAATAACATTCACGTCATCTCTTGGAAAAATAATTATAACAAAGGTTGGTGGAAATAAGAAAGAGATGATCTACGGAGACCCGAAATTAAGATATCAATATAATGATGCAAGAAAAATTTTTGAAAAAGCACTCAATAAAATTAACAGGTGATAATTTTAAATATAATGCAACACATCTCTAATATAGAAAAATAAAAAAAGGTGAAATGATGGTAACGAAGAAAAAAACAACCAAGAAAAAAACCACAAAGAAAAAAACAACCAAGAAAAAAACCACAAAGAAAAAAACCAAGAAGAAGAAAAAGTAATTTTAGAGGGAGTCCCCTCAACTCTTTTTCTTTTATTTTTGATATTTAAGTTTAAAGAACTAATTGTTTTTTGCAACAGTGATGAAAGCACCGTCCCAGGGGGATTAAAAGATGACCGCAAAAGGTAGCTCTTGAGCTGTTGCACAAATTGTTTTGGTGTTTTTATGGAATTACCACAGGAATTTGTTCGAAGAATGAAAAAAATTTTCCCGGACGAGGAGATAAGTTTTCCATCAATAAAAGAGTTTAAGACTATAAGAGTTAACACGATAAAAATATCAAGTAAGGAACTGACAAAGAAATTAATTAAAAGTGGATTGAATGTAAAGAAAATTGATTGGTATGAAAATGGATTAATAATAGAC
>JAGGZI010000021.1 GCA_021162085.1 Candidatus Aenigmatarchaeota archaeon | reverse complement strand
TATTAGCCAGCTGAGAAACAGACATTAAACCTTTGCCTAGCTCGCTAATTATTCTCTTCTCTAGGTCATCGGGAATATCATCTTTCATTAGAACCTGTTTATTGTTACAATATAACTATAATATAAAGATTACTATGTTTTAATATACAAATTTTATAGAAATCATAGATAAATTATATAAAATACTATATAAAATACAAATAGATATTATGTTGTTACAATAATTTATTTAATTTTCTCCATTATTATTGCTGGGCAGACCTTTTTGACTCCATTCATAGAATTCAGAAAGTCAACAAATTTGGAGAGTTCGTCCATGTTTTTAAACCATATTTCCATCATTATCATGTGATCTCCAGATGAAGTGTAAAGACTTCTTATTTCATCCATACTCCTTAATTTCTCTATCACCTGAAGATAAACCTCTGGCTCGGTGTCTAATCCTATCAGCGCGTTCACCTCAAAACCTATTTTCTTTGGATCCACATCTACCGTGTAAGCCCTTATTACCCCTTCCTCTTCCATTTTTCTGATTCTCTTCCTTATTGCTGTCTCGCTGACACCAAGCATTCTGGCCATTTCCAGGAAAGGTGTTTTTGAATTCTTCATGAGAACTTTTAAAACATCCAAGTTTGAAATTCGAACCATAATCTTTATATATTCAAACAAATATATATAGTTTACGTATAAAAAAGCTTGAAGGTGATAACATGGAAGAAGATACTGAAATTGGTATTCCACTCCTGGGAGACAAATTTCCTGAAATGGAAGTAACAACAACGCACGGCAAGATAAAACTGCCAGACCATTTCTCTGGAAAGTGGTTTATTTTGTTCAGTCATCCAGCAGATTTCACACCAGTATGTACAACAGAGTTTGTTGCATTTCAGCAAAGGTATGACAAGTTCAAGAAATTAAACTGCGAGCTGATAGGACTAAGCATAGATCAAGTTTTCAGCCACATGAAATGGACCGAGTGGATAAAGGAAAATATAAAAATAGATGGAAAGCCTGTGGAGATACGATTCCCAATAATAGCCGACGACACTGGAGACGTTGCGTGCCAACTTGGTATTATACATCCAAGTAAAGGAACCAATACGGTGAGAGCTGTCTTCATAGTTGATCCCAAAGGCACGGTGAGGACAATATTATATTATCCACAGGAACTTGGGAGGAACATGGATGAAATACTGAGGATAGTTGAAGCGTTACAGATATCTGACAAGAACGGAGTTGCGATGCCAGCAAACTGGCCAAGCAACGAGATAATAGGAGACCGCGTGATGGTACCGCCAGCATCAGACGAGAAAACTGCAAAGGAAAGATTAGAAAAGGCCAAGTCTGGCGAGATAGAATGCTTTGACTGGTGGCTATGTTATAAAAAATTGTGAGGTGATATGATGCTATCAAAAATTCCAATAGATTTGGAGAAAATGGAGAATGGTAACATAGATAGAGAAGTCTTAAGGGTTGGTATAATAGCAGAACTTGATGCCATCAATCTTTATGAGCAACTAGCAGGAATAACAAAAAATGAAGATATAAAAAAAGTTCTTGAAGACATAGCAAACGAAGAGAAAACGCATGTTGGAGAATTTCAGACACTTCTCCTAAAACTTGACGAAAAGCAGGTAGAAGAAATGGAGAAGGGAAAGAAAGAAGTTGAAGAGCTGACTGGTGAGTGAATGACTGAAAAAATGGAAGTTTATAGATGCAACATCTGTGGAAACATTGTTTATGTCCTGCATCCCGGTGTGGGAGAGCTTGTTTGCTGCGAACAGCCGATGGAACTTCTTAAAGAAAAAACAGAAGAGGAAGGAATGGAAAAGCACGTTCCAGTTGTTGAAAAAACAGAATCTGGAATAAAGGTTAAAGTTGGTTCAATTCCTCATCCAATGGAAGAGAATCACTATATAGAATGGATTGAAGTTATATCTGATGGAAAAGTTTACAGAAAATTCCTTAAACCGGGAGAAGCGCCAGAGGCAATTTTCCCATTAAAAGATGTAGACGAAGTGAGAATATACTGTAACGTTCATGGACTCTGGTCAAAAAAAATAAATAGTTTAAGGACCTAAGTCTATATGGGCGCCAATGAAGACATCTGAGAAAGAGGAGTTAAGGAGTCTATTTAAACTTGGGAATGGAAGCAAGAAAAAACATGACTTTATTCTAAATATGGTTGGAAGACAACTTAAGGAAAGTGGAGAATACCTCTGGATAAATAAAAATTTTAGTTACCCTTTTCAAAAAGACAATAATAATGGTGGAGAACCTGGTGAAGTTGATATTCTTGCATTGAGAGAAGACGAAGTTCTCGAAATTTACGAGATAAAAAGCAATCCTGCTGCTTACGGAAAAGGTATGGGTCAATTGAGAAAATCTTTTTCCTGGATGGAGAAGAATGAAAAAAATGTGCATAAGAAAATTGAAGAAAAAATTGAGAATGGCGAATCTGAAGAGAAACTCTGGTATGAAAGTGAAGAAAAATTAAAAAAACATAAAAAATGGTTTAAGGAACACGATGGCTACAAAGGCATAGAGACTATTCTCTGCTATCCCATAATCGATAAGTCAGGAATTAGAATAATATATCATGAATTTAATTCTTATGAAGACCAAGACATGAAATTAAAGGAGAATCAACTTCATTATTTTAAAAACTCTCAAAATTAAAATTAGATTATGAAGGACCTTATTGATAAAATAGATGAATTAAAAAAGACTAAAGTCAAAAAAGCCATAGATTCAAGAATCCGTGAATTCAAAAAGATTAAAGATGGAAACAAAATTTTTGAGGAGCTTTGCTTCTGTGTTTTGACTGCAAACTTCAATGCTGAGAAGTCGATAAAAATACAAAAAGAAATCGGCCATGGATTCTATACACTGTCGGAGGAGGCTCTTGGAAAAAAGCTCAAAGAACTTGGTTACAGGTATCCGAAGGTGAGAGCACACTACATATGCGAAAATAGAAAATTCAAAAATTCTCTGAAAAATATTCTAAAATCCCTGAATGGCGAGTACCTGAGGAAATGGCTTGTAAAAAACATAAAGGGTTTGGGCTACAAAGAAGCCAGCCACTTTTTGAGAAATGTTGGTTTTGATGATTTTGCGATAATTGACTTCCATATAATTGACCTTCTGGTAAAAAACAAAGTAATAAAAAGACCGAAGACTCTTACCAGGAAAGAATATCTTGAGATAGAGCAAATTCTTAGAAGAATCGCATGGAAAACAAAACTCACTCTTGGAGAACTGGACCTTTATTTATGGTACATCGAGACAGGAAAAGTTTTGAAATGAAACTTAAATTTTTTGCCCTTCCTCTTCCAAAGCTTTCTCATATGCTTTCTTGTTGTATATACATCCAGGATCTGGTGCCAGATAATCTCCCGTGTACGCGTATGCCCTTGCCCTACACCCACCACAGTAATACCTGTAAGGACATTTACCACATGAACCTTCAAGAATGTCCTTGTTTCTTAAATCCTTAAGCACCTTGTTATTTTTCCATAGATCCTCAAAATCATCCTTCCTTATATTCCCTACCTTCAATGGGAAAAAGACGCATGGCTGTAAATCTCCATTTGGATGCATTGCTATGTAGAAACGACCAGCACCACAACCTCCAATAAACTCCGCAAGATCAACAAGCTGTCCAGCCAATTTTGGATTGTAGAAATGTGTTGGAACTATCTGCTCTTCTTCTCCACTTTCCTGCTGAAGCGCTACCCTTGCAAATTGGGGCGCCGTTGAAAGAACATTCAATTTCTTTCTTTTCTTTAACTCGTTCCAAAGCATCTTTAGCATCTCTTCCCTTTCCTCTGGAGATAAATCCATTTCAACGATTTCCTTACCCCTTCCAGTTGGTATGAAATTGTATGCCATGAACCAGTTAGCACCAAGCTTCTCGCTCAAATCCATTATCTTTGGAATTTCCCTGTAGTTGAACTTAGTTACGGTTGTTGCTATTTCAACGAAGAATCCCTCCTTAACTGCATTCTTTATTCCCTTTATAGTTTTCTCGAATGCTCCTGGCATGCCTCTGAATTCGTCATGTGTTTTAGCATCTGAGCCATCAAGACTGATCTGCACGAATTGAATTCCTGCATTCTTCATTTTCTTTGCCATATCTTCAGTTATTAAAGTTCCATTCGTGGCAATTGCAACATATATCCCCTTGTCAGCTGCATATCTTGCCAACTCAAGAATGTCAGGCCTTATGAGAGGTTCTCCACCAGAAAAGGCAATTATGGTAACACCAGCCCTTTCAAATATATCTATTGCCCTCTTGGCTTCCTCAGTTGTTAGCTCGTCTGGAAGTGGTTTTCCAGCAGTTGCATAGCAATGTTTGCAATGAAGGTTACACGCATAAGTCACGTCCCATACTATCTGAAACGGGGCACCAGGAGTGAACGGTCTTGTTATTCCAAAATAAGCAATTCCCTTTATCACCGATGCAAGCCCCTTTGCCCAGTAAGAATCTCTGAACTTCTTCTTAAGCTCATCCTCAGTTATACCAAATGCTTTTGCTCCCTTCTTAAGAACACCCTCTATCACTTTTTCAGTCGCCTTGCATGCAAGACATGCATCCTTTCTCTTACCAGTGTAAAGTTCTATGGCAACTTCAATTCTATTCTTTCCATCTTTTTCACAGTATTTGCTCATTCTACTTAATATTTTTCGAGTAACAGGATTGCCAATTGTATGCTTCAATATTTGAATCGTTGTTTGAGTCTCCATTATATCGCCTCCAAGATATCTTTAAAAAAATGGTCTTTAACGAAGTGTGAGAACATCCACCTGACCAGAAATCCTTTATCATCTATTATGTCTTTTATTATTCTCTTTGGGTTGAGATAAAATTTAAGGTACGCTGACCTCAAAGCATTTGATATTTGTTTTGAAGTAAAATTCTTTAATTTCATCACAGGAGTTAAAGTTGTGAATTTTCTCCAGTTCATCGTCGTTATCAACTTGTTTGCCAATGCATAATTCCATAACCTTGTTCCCGGATATGGTGTTGCCACAGTGAATTGTGCAAGGTCTACACCAACCTTGTCTGAAAACTTTATTGTAGCATTCACATCTTCCTTCGTCTCATTGGGGAATCCTATTATGAAAGAACCAAGTGCACGAAGCCCATGTCTTACGGCATTCCTAACAGATACAATAGATTGCCTTGGTGTTATTCCCTTCCCTATGAAGTCCAGAGTTTTTTGTGAACCTGACTCCAAGCCAAAGTAAACTGTATGGGCACCGCCCCTCTTCATTGCCTCTGCAATTTCTTCAGAGAATGTATCCACTCTTGATGAGGCGGTCCAGGATATATCTAATTTTTCCTTTTTTATCTCATTGGATATTCCAATTGCTCTTGGTTTTACGAGTGTGAATGTGTCATCCAGAAATTCAATTTCTCTTATCTTGTATTCGTTCCTGAGTATGGATAGTTCTTCCATAACCCTGCCGATGCTGTGCCCCCTCCACCTCTTTCCAAACTGTAGAGAGGAAGAGCAAAACACACAGTTAAATGGACACCCCCTGCTCGTGACTATCGTTCCAAAGTTCAACTTATCGAACTTATATTCTCTCATTGGAAGAAGGTCATATGAAGGCAAAGGTATTTCATCAACATTTCTTATCAATTCCCTTGGTGGATTGTTTACCACATTACCACCATTCTTGTAAGACAATCCATTAATTTTCTTTAATTCACTTTTATTTTCAATCGAGTCAACAAGCTCCTTGAACGTGTACTCCCCTTCTCCCCTGACAGCAAAGTCCACAGAAGAGCACTCAGTAAGCGTCTTGTTTGGGGTGAACGTAACATGTGGTCCTCCCATGACAACCTTTACATTGGAATTTATCTTCTTAGAAATCCTTGCTATTTTATATGCGTCAGGAATCATTGATGTTGTTGCTGTTATTCCAACCATATCTGGATCATAGTTTCTTATAATTCTCTCAGCATCTTTCCAATCAAGGTTTTTAACGAGAGAATCCACTATTTTAACATCATGCTCATTCCTCACCATAGATGCAAGATAGGCAAGCCCTAAAGGAGGTCCAGTTGTCCCAATAACCTTCTTTATGGCACTTTCCGTTGGTGGAGATACAAGTAGTATTTTCATTCATCATCCTACCTCTAAACTTTTTTTAAGAAATTGAATAGAATTGTTGATTGTCTTCAAAAGACCTTTTAGTCTTAACCTATATTTTTCATCAAGAGTATGTATGGATTTTTTTGTATCTTCGAGAACTTTAACGAACTTAATTAACTCTTCTTTTACGATATCAGATATGTCTGCGTCTATGTAGTAGACGTTGCTTCCATCCTTCCTCATCTTTCTAATGTGACCCAGACCTATGCTGTGGTTAAGAGCATTTATTGTGGTTGTATATGCATATCCAATTTTCCTTGAGAGCTCCCTTGCCGTTAATGGCTTGTCAGACAAAGAAAGAACGGCATATATTGAAGAACATATTTCTCCAAATCCCCAATGATTTAAAATCTTCTTTATGTTCTCTTCAACTGTCTTTATGTTATTCATTCTCTCCCCCTCCCGCAATATTTAAAATATGGTATTTTTCATATTTATAATATAAATATATTTTGCATCTATTTAAACTTAAAAATCACCTCAACAATCCCTTTATTATGAAGTCTATTGCCTCATTCTCGGTTAACCCTCTGGCCATGAGTGTTTCAAGCTCCTTTTTATTTATTCTTCCTATGGCAGCTTCATGTGTAACCCTTGCCAGTGGGTCGTTAACACTTATCCTTGGTGTAGAAGATGCAACCGCATTTCTTCCATGAACGATTTCGTGGCAATCAACATGCCCTCTTGTATGGGGGGCATTGCCCTCTACCTCTCCAAGAACGTTGCCGTGGGAACTACCTGTTAAGACTATCCTGCTCTTTGCGATGCCTGACGCATAAGGTCCATTCAGGTATATTGCTTCTCTTATCTTTATCGAATCCGTCTTCTTTCCACAAACCTTTGCAAGCAACTCAGACGAACTCTTTGAATCCTGACTGACTTCGTAGTCTATATCAAGATTACCAACTCTTCCCCTGATTAGTTTAAACTCCTCTAGCAACTTTCCCCCAGAATCAATGTGGGCAATAACTTTTGGATAAACAAATGTTCCTCCGCTGTTTGAATGATAATGCTCCTCAAGATATGACATCTCAGCATTCTTACCAACACGAACCAGTGACTTCATTATATGCTCTATGCGCTTTGCATTTGGAAAGAAACAATGGGATATGAACTTCACCCTGGAATTATCTCCTATGAAGAAGTCTGATTTTATTATCTGTGTTCCCTGGCTTGGCAACATTCCAAAACAAAGATGGACAGGATAATTTATTACCGAATTCTTATCAACGTAAACTTTTACGCTAACCCCATTTTTTATCTTCCTGTATTTTATGTGGAGTCCCTCAACATCATTTTTTTCTAATACCCTATCAGCATTTATTACAAGACTTCCGATATCTTTACTAAGGATGTCATTCCTGTTTCCACCAATTCTTTCATATGCCCTTACTATCTCTTTGAATTCATCCGTGTAATCATTCATTTAAAATCTCCTCTTCTATTTTTCCAATATGACCACATTTCTTGCAATGCTTCTTAAAGAATTTCGTTACAATATCCGGTGGGCCCTCCTTGACGAACTTCCCATTACATAAAAGTAAGAGCCTATCACCAAGTTTTGCCATTGCCTCGCTGTGTGTTATCAGTACAACAGAGGTTCCATTCTTCTTGAGATTTTTTATTATTCTTTTTATCACGTTAATGGATGTCATGTCTATACCTGAGTCTGGCTCGTCGAGAATTATGAGTTTTGGATTTATTGATAGAACAGATGCAAGTTCTATTCTCTTCCTTTCTCCACCACTTAACTTATCATCAACATACCTGTTCATATAAGTATCTGGGTTTAAGCCAACCGTTTTAAGCAAGTCTCTTGGATTGGAGTTGTTGTTTATGTTAAGATATTCTCCAATTGTTATCCCTTCGAAACTTGCGGGTATTTGCCATGCGAGTGTCATTCCAAGTTTTGCCCTTCGAGTAGGCGAGAAATTGATTATATTCTTACCATTGAAAACTATCTTTCCACTGGTTGGTCTGTAACCATTCAGTCCCATGAGCACATAGGCAAGTGTTGTTTTTCCAGTTCCATTAACTCCTATTATAGAAGATATTTCTCCCTTCCTTACAACGAAGTTTATTCCTTTTAGTATCTCCTTATCCTCCGTTTTATAGCAGAGGTTCTTTACTTCAAGTACTACATCCTTCATAACATAACCTTAAACAATTGTGAATGTATTACATATTATTATAACACTGTTATATAAAGTTAATCATTTTAGCGCATTCAAAACCCTTGCAACCTTCCTGTTCTTTATCCTGTAAAAAACGTTCTTTCCATTCTTTCTTGATTCCAGTATGTCCCAACCCTCTAATTTTTTAAGGTGTATAGAAACTGTTGATTGTGTCCTATTCACATGTGGAACTATCTCGCACACACATTTTTCTCCATCAAGAAGGTACTTTATTATTCTCAACCTTGTTTCGTCTGAGAGAGCCTTAAGTATCTTCAGATTTTCTTCCATAAAATTTATTGACGTTCATCAATATTTATAATTATCAAAGCGCCCATTTCTCATTCTCTATTCTCATGAATTGATTTCTCTCATCATCACTCATGACACCCGTCTTTACTTCCGCTTCCATACCATTCTTCTTAAGCGAACTTACTATAAGGTCCGTCAGCATCCCCAATATCGGAACCCCTGGAAAGGGTAACTTAAGTTCAATTATTAACTTGTCTCCCACGTCTTCTATATTTCCTATCATACCAAGTTCCACCAGGCTTGCATTTATTTCAGGGTGCTTAACCTCCGATAGAATTTTTTTGGCATCCTCAACTCTTGACAAAAAATCACCCCACTATTTTTTCTGCAACAGATATAATATAGTCAAAGTCCTTTTTATTTGGACTATATTTCGCAAATTCCACCAATCCACATATGTTGAGGCAATTTTTAACTTCTTGATATTGGCCTGACTTGTTCTTTCTTAGTATGCTCAGCAGTTCAGAACTTACTATTTCCCTCTTTATGTCTAATTTGTAGGAGAAATAAAATCTAACTGCCTGAGAAACCTTCTCATATGCGTCCTTGCCCTTTCCCTCGGAGAACAACTTCTTGGCTTCTTCTATCATCTTTCTTGCTTCTTTTTTGTAGTTTATTTTCTTCTCTTGATGTTGCATCTCCTTCGCACTCTCCTCATGTCTTTTCTCTTTCCTCAACAATGGTATGAAGCGCTTATACAAGAAGTATGACACTACTCCAAGTATGAGGAAAATTATTATCAGCCATAAAACATTCCACGCAGCACTCTCTGGATTATCCTTAATTGAAACACTCCTGATTGTACCGTTTGTGTAATTTGCATATATTTCATTCTCACCATTTTTGCTCCTGTATGGTATGGTTACCCTAGTGTAATTTTGAGATATTTGATCAAAGATTGGAGTTGATTGATTGAACCCCATCCTTAATAGTTCCGAATTGTATTTTTGATATTCCTTATTTTGCTTCAACTTTTCGAGGATTCTTTTCTTGTCTTCTGGAGTTAAAGACATTATGCTCTTCATGGTTCCATTTTCCATCTCACCTTTGAGTGTTGCTGTCTCTCCGTTCCTGTTCCTGTAGGTTATCTTGAATGTTCCCGTTGAATTTGTGACCGGATTGAATGTTGTGTTTGTTGCGTTGTAGCCCGAGCTTAAGAATTTCTGATTTTGTTGTTGGAATTGCTTATTTGAAAAAATGTTCTTCTGAAATTGTTTCATTGTCTGTTCTTGTTGCTGAAATTGCCTCTCCATTTCATGTTTTATGATGTTTGAGTTTTGACTTAATTGATTATTCTGAACATTACTTGGTGATGATTGCTGTCCAAACATTTGATTTAATTCCTGTGTACCTCCACCACCAATGTTTACACTGAAAGAACCGCCCGAAGATGAGTAAGAAGTTGACTGCATGTTAATTCCATTGCACCTATATATGGTGGTCACTCCTTGGGCACTACCTTGTTGGGATGAACCTGTAACTGACACCTTCAGAGAATTTGTCTTAACGGTTTCCTCCTTTCCTGTATCTGGATTTGTGTAAGTTATCTGTGCCGGGTCGAGTGTGTAGTCTCCTGGAGCATAAGGTTTTATTGGCTGATATGATATTTGTGATTCTCCTGGTGGAATTGTTGCCTCTAAACACTGAATGTTAAGTCCACTGTTGCCAATCACGTTCTTGTCGACTATCTTTATTGGAAGGGCTTTTCCAAATGGGTTATTGAACCTTAAATATATCTTAACATCATCACCAACCTTAACATTTGAATTGTCAACTAACTTTTGTATCTGAAGCATGCTTGATGCACTAGCCATTTCCTGAATTAAAATCAAAGACACCAAGATGATCAGGAGTTTTTTCATTCCATCGCCTCAGACAACTATTCTGTACTTTCCATATATTATGTAAGTGTCTATCAGGAGCACGATCAGCGCAGCCACAAAAAACCAATCCTTTATGCTTGTTTCTTCCCAGTCCCTCTTTATATTTTGTCCTATGTTCCTGTATATTTCGTTGAGTGTGTCTCTGTTAACTGATTTAAAGTATTTGCCTCCTGTCTCCTCCGCTATGCTCTTCAGTGTTTTTTCATCGAGCTTAGCGTATTGAGGATTACCAAAAAAATCGTATCCAAGTACAACTGGTCTTTCAGAACCCATCCCAACAGTATAAACCTGAATGTTGTTTACCTTTGCATATTTGGCAGCGTCTGCGGGACTTATGACACCAGCATTGTTAACACCATCACTCAGAAGTATTATAACCTTTCTCCTGTTTGGTATGGATGTAGCCATGTCCACTGCTAAACTCAGTCCATCTCCAATTGCAGTTGCTCCCTGCCTTTGCTTTATCGCCATTAATTTTTCAATTGCCCTATCCTTAAAAGGTGTTAGGTAGCATGCAGTTGTTGCACCTGATTCAAAAACCACTATACCGACGTTGTCATTTGGCTTTAAACTGTTTATCAATATTTTCGCTGAATTCTTTGCTGCATCCAGCCTGGTTGGTTTGTAATCCGTTGCTGCCATACTTCCAGAATCATCTATGACGAGAACAACGTTAACTCCCTTCTTTGCAACCTTCAATGGAATTCTTGGATCTGCCAATCCAACTATCATCAACGAGATGACCAAAAGTATCAGGACAAATGGTAGATAAAATCTAACGCTCTTGGATGATATTTTTCTAATGTTTGATATGGAACTGAATTTCATCGCTGCCATTTTTTTCTTCTTATCGTAAATTTTATAGAGATAGATGAGAATGGGAACTAATAATAATGTAATAAGAACTGCAGGCTCACCAAAGCTAAATTCCATCATCTCACCATCATCTTCCTCATCTCAAAGAATCTTTTAAGTGGAATGTAAAATGGCTCTGAAGTGCTAACCTCTATCACGTCTATCTTCAACTTCTTCATTTCAGACATCATTTCGTTTCTTTTTCTCTTCATCTCCTTGAGGTACACCTCTCTAAAGGATTTATCCGAGGTGTTAACGAGAATTTGCTCCCCAGTCTCCTCATCTTCAAGATAGATGTAGCCAACATCGGGTATTTCTTCCTCATGTGGATCAAATAAGTTTACCAGTATCACATCGTTCCTGTTCTTCAGGTATTTTATCGGCTTCTTAAAATCCCCAGAAAGAAAATCTGATATGACAAATATTATGCTCCTCTTCTTTATTATCTTGCTAAGATGAATCAACGAATTGTTTATATCTGTTCCCTTACCCTTGGTTTCATGATATATTAATTCTCTCAGTAATTTCAAAACAAATTTCTTGCCCTTTCTTGGTTTTATGAATTTCTCTATGCGGTCTGTAAAGAGACAAAGACCTACATTGTCATTATTCCTTAAGGCAGCAAACATTATGGATGCGGCGATCTCAAACCCAGTCTCCATCTTACTCTTGTGAGTGCCAAACTCGTTGCTTCCTGACACATCAAAAACAATGTAAACGTCGAGGTCTCTTTCCTCAACGAACTCCTTAACATAGGGTGCATTGAATCTTGCGGTAACATTCCAGTCTATTGTCCTTATATCATCACCTGGAACGTATTCCCTAACTTCTGAAAACTCAATACCCCTTCCCTTGAATACGGAATGATAGTTTCCTGCTATTAATCCTTCAACAGGCATCCTTATATTTATCTCAAGTTTTCTTACCCTTCTGAGAATCTCTTTCACCATTGGCATACTAATCCTCTATGAAGTATTTTAATGCCTGGTCTATGTTTGAAACCTCAACAACGTTCAGACCCCACTGCTCCTTGGCAACCTTCTTAAGGTCTATTGTCTTCGGCACATATCTTGTGTTGAGTATGTTTATTCCGAATCCCAATGGCTCTTCAGTAACCTCCCTTTCATAGTACGTCACCTTGGACTGACCCCCTGGAACCAAGAAGTACTTATAACCGGCTTCTCCAACTGCCTTTGCTTTTTCTATTATTCCACCAACCCTTCCAATTGTTCCATCAAGATTAATAGTTCCCGTTATGACGGCATCCTTCTTTATGTTCTTGTTTTCTATTGCTGCTATGGTTGCAATTGTTTCTGCTGCTCCGGCACTTCCTCCACCTATGAGCTGTGCATTACCTGCTCTGAAATCAAATATGAAATCCTTATCATACTTGTAGTTGGTCTTCATCTTCGCGACGGCAACTGCCTTGTTGACAGAATACTGTATGTCTGTCTCAAGGAATGGATTGGTATTTATCAAGACGTTGTTGTTACCTGGAATTAACTTAACCGTTAAATTACCCATCACCCCATCGCCATTACTTGAAACTGCAACTATTGGAATACTCTTTTGAACTATGAGAAACTTATCGTAATTCTTCTCATCTGGGATGAGTACTTGAACCGGCGCTGTATAATTCTTCATTTCCTTGACCTCATTGTAGATTTTTTCAACCTGGTTTTGTAGAGAATAGTTTTCATAGTAGTTGTAGAATGAAATCAAAACCAATACCACAACTAACAAAGATAAAAATTCCTCTTTCGTAGCATCACCTCAGGGAGCTCTTATTTTAGATAAAATCATATCGATTATCTCGTCACTTGTTCTATCTTCCGCCTCTGCTTCATACGTAAGTATTATCCTGTGCCTTAAAACATCGTGGGCAATTGCCTTGACATCTTCAGGAATTACATATCCCCTTCCATTCATTAGCGCATGTGCCTTTGCAGCCAGAATCAGCCATATTGATGCTCTTGGAGATGCACCATATTCAATCATACCAGTTATGTTAAGTCCATGGTTTTCAGGATATCTTGTTGCATCAACTATTTCTGTTACGTAGTCCTCTATCTTTTCATCGGCATATATTTTCTGGTTGAAGTTCTGTATCTCAATCACATCCTTTGATGACAGAACGTTCTTCGCCTTCGGCACGATCCCCTGAGTATTTCTCCTTATTATCAATTTTTCCTCGTCCTTTTTTGGGTACCTAATTAGCAATTTGAACATAAACCTATCAACCTGAGCCTCCGGAAGCTTATAAGTTCCCTCTGTCTCTATTGGATTTTGAGTTGCCATGACAAGAAACGGTCTCTTGAGGGCAAACGTATCTCCATATATGCTCACCTGTCTTTCCTGCATTGCCTCAAGTAGCGCTGACTGAACCTTTGGTGGAGCCCTGTTTATTTCATCGGCAAGAATGAAATTATGAAATACAGGACCCTTTTGTGTATAGAATGTGCCCTTCCTGTGGTCGTATATCTTTGTCCCTATTATGTCGGCTGGCAAAAGGTCCGGGGTGAATTGAATTCTGCAAAAAGTGGCATTTAAAGTATCGGACAAAGTTTTAACCATGAGTGTTTTTGCAAGTCCTGGAACACCTTCCAGCAAAACATGACCATTGCTTATCAAAGCTATCAACAACTTGTCCAATATCTCATCCTGACCAACAATAACCTTTCTCATTTCATTTAGAACTTCATCTAACTTCTTCGAATATTTCTCTGCCTTGGAATTCAATTTCCTTATCTCATTCATGAAAATCACCTCTACATCATAAAAATATCATTAAAATACACGAATTTACTATTTTAATTTTATGGAACAATATTCTATTGATTGCAGAAGGAAATTACCTTATCAACTATTTTCTCAAATGATTTTGATGAATCTGAATTGTGATCCTTTATGAATGGTTCTCCCAAATCACCAGACTCTGCTATCATTTTGTCAAGTTTCAAACTACCAAGAAAGTTTATGCCTTTTGATTTTGCAAATTTCTCCACACCACCACTTCCAAAGACGCCACCACTCATGTTCTCTATTATCCCTATTACAGGTATGTTTAATCTCTCTGAAAAATTCACTGCCTTGGCAACATCGAGAAGAGCTACCTGTTGTGGGGTTGAAACTATAACCGAACCTGTTATGTTCTTCAGAAGTTGTGATATACTCAGAGGTTCATCGCCAGTACCCGGCGGAAAGTCAACCACAAGATAATCTAATTTCCCCCACTCAACATCCTCAACAAATTGTCTTATTAACTTGTGCTTCAATGGCCCTCTCCAGAGTATGGCACTGTCGCTTTCCTCCAAGAAGAATGCAATTGACATAACATAAAGATTTTCGTTGAACATTATGGGCAATATATTATCGTTTGTTTCTGGCTTCATTTCTTCCATTCCAAGCATCTTTGGGACATTTGGACCATGAATGTCAACATCCATAAGGCCTGTTTTGAATCCTCTTCTGGATAGTTCATATGCGAGATTGACCGCAACGGTTGTTTTCCCAACACCACCTTTTCCACTTAAGACTAAAATTGTATTTTTAACCTCCATGAAATCACCTAACAAAAATTCTCTTCTTCAATGCTCTCTTGGTGTATCCTCTGTACACATATTCGGCTAAGAATGATAAGAAAAATATGGTAACTAAAACAATTAATGTTATCATTGAATGTATCACAATGTAGTAAGTCAATATTACAAATGAAAAAAGACACCCAAGTATCGACAGCCATATTATTTTTGGGTTTGCGCCGGTCTCTTTGTAAACTTTAAGATGACCTATGTTAACCCCCATGTATATCAAAAGGAATATAGAACTTCCAACCATTGCTATTCCACTCAAGTCAATTGCATTTGCAAATATTATCACTAGGAGTGATGTTATCAGCAATCCTTCAACACCGCCCTTCCATATTCTTCTCTCAAATATTTTTGGAAGTTCACCCTTTTTCGCAATTATGTAACTCACATTTGCTCCTCCAAACAATGTGGCATTTATGGCAGACGATGTGGAGAAAAGGGCTGCAATTGCCATTAACCTAAATCCTATAATACCGAGGAATGGTTTTGCCGCTGCGGCAAGAGCATAATCACTTGCCTTGATTATATCTGGTAATGGAAGGTTACCAACAACTACGATGGATACTCCAACATATATGGCAATTACTATAAGCACACTTAAGTAAAGTGCCCTTGGTAAAGTTTTTTTGGGATCTTTCATGTCCTCCGCCGCATTGGTTATGAGTCCAAATCCCTCATAGGCAAGAAACACTATTGCAGCAGAGAAAAAAACGTTGCTTAGGTGTGGAAAATTTTGTGGTGATAACAAACTTGGCTTTATGAAGAAAAACCCAACAAATGAAAAGAATATGAGAATGGCAACCTTTATTGAGACTATCAATAGTTCGGAATTTCCAACTGTCTTTGTTCCCTTAAAATTTACCATTGTGAATAAAATTACTATTGATGTTGCAATAATGTTCATCCATATTTTTGGTGCTCCTGAAAAGAACGTAAGTGCATAAGCCCCGAATGCCCTTGCATAAAGTGCGAGAGCAAAAACATACCCTACCCACAAAAGAATATTTAATCCACCAGAAATTATGTTATCTCCAAATCCCCTTATCAGGAACTCAACAGGACCACCTGCCGACGGGAATTTGACACCAAGTTTCGCATAGGAGTATGCACTCAACAATGCTATGAAACCTGCTATTAGAAATGATACATAAACTAAATTACCAGAAATCTCAGATGCTGTACCAAGTATGGAGAATATTCCAGCACCCATCATTCCACCAACGCCTATGGAAATTGATGACCACAAACCAAGAGTTCTTTTCTTCATATACTCACCAATTCTTAAAACTTATGAACAACATTACAGAAAATAAACTAACTATCCCACCGTATAAAAATGTAAGTGAAGGTGACAATTGCCATAGAAAGCCAGCTATTAAACTTGCTGGTAGTGCCATCAATCCAGTTGTGGTATGAAACGTCCCCAGCGCTGTTGCCCTTAACTTCCTTGATGACAGGTCAGATACAAATGCCCTCTGATTTCCATCCACGATGGCATAAACAATACCATATAATGCAAACAATAATATGAAAATAATCAAAGAATTTGAGAACATGAAACCAAATGACGTCAAAGAAAACATAAAATAGCCAAATGCTATCACCTTTTTTCTTCCCACTTTATCTGACAACGAGCCAAATGGGACTGAAAAGAGAGCATAAAAAATGTTGAACAATATGTAAAGTAGTATTGGTATGCCAACTGATAACTTTCCCGAAAAGAACTCTTGTGCCCTGAGAACGAAGAACATGTAACTGAAATTGGCGAGCGCAAAAATGCTTGAAACAAGAATAAAGAATTTAAGAGGCTTTGAAAGGCTTTCTAAACCCATCATGAGTGATATGCTACGTGGATGCTTCTTCTTTTCCTTTACGAAGTGAAGTGGTACCAAAGTCAGGAAGGAAAAAACACCTGCAGATAGTATTATCGATTTAAACCTAAATCCAAGAAACCAGAACAAAACAAAAACTATTGATGAACCAAGAACCGCACCTGACGTGTCCAGAGCTCTGTGAATTCCAAACCCCTTCCCTTTCTTCTTTGGCATGGACTCTGATATGATGGCATCCCTTGGTGCCGTTCTCAGACCCTTTCCAACCCTCTCAAGACTGGCAAAGATGAGGACGTGCTGCCATAACCTTGAAAACGATAGTAACAACTTAAAGAATGATGATGTTAAGTAACCAGAATAAACAAACACCTTTCTCTTTCCAGTTTTATCCGACCAATATCCACCAAAAACCTTTAGAATACTTGATATGCTGTCCCTCAATCCACCGACGAGGCCAATCACAAGCCCCGTACCACCAAGAGACATTATGAACATTGGAAGAATTGGCATTATTATTTCGCTGCTTATATCATTTAAAAAACTCACGAGTCCAAGAAGCAAGACATTCAAACTAACTTCTCTCAGATAACTCATGAATTTATTTTATGCTGAAAGTTTAAAAACTTGTCATCCACCTCTGACTTTCACAAAACAGTTCATTTCATAGAGTGCTATCAGTTGCAGGGCAATTGAAATAACAATTATCCATATTGCATAGAACTCTAGAACGTTAACGAAAACCCCTGGAAAAATTGCCGATAATATTCCAAGACCCACGCTTGCCCCACATACGGGAGCACCAACACCACACACTTGAAGTGCGGCGAGACCAATTCCAGCAGCTATGACGGATATTGAAGAAGTCTCGTATGTCTTTGAAAGCTTAACTCTCTCCTTTATGTTCCTTATTATGCACGTTAGTGAAAGTGACATTGCTATCATGAATATAATGGCCAATATGGTGTAGTATCCGGTGAATACCCTATTTGGAACAAGAAAGTAACTTAGTATGAATATTATGACAAAGACAATCTTGCAGTAATTGCTCCTTAAAACCTTCTTAATATAAATCTGGCTTCGAGGGAAATTTTCTTTTTCTCACATAAAATCACATTCTCATAGGATTTATTTAAAACTAACACTCATAGAAAAGTTTAAATAGAGCTAATAATAATTACTATATAATAGTTACAAGTGATGAATATGTTAAGGATTGTTGGTGAAGAAAAAAATGATGTTTATGAGTACAGAAGGAGACCTGTTAGCTTAATTGGACATCTTGTTGATGAATCTCATCTTAGCGCCGCTAAAGAAGCAATAAAAGATACTTTGAAAGTTGCGAGAGTTGACAAAGAGATTCCAATAAATGTTAGAAGGGTGGATGACCCTTACTGGATGGATGAATATAAAATGCCCGGGAGAAATCAAATAGATGCCTACAAATTTATGCTTGATATATCAAGTGATGATGAATATAAATTCGTACTCACTAAGAATGACATAAATTCCTCAATGGGTAATTACAATTTCTTAGTTGGACTTGCCATACCAGGATACAATGCAATTGCATCAACTAAAAGATTTGAAGGTGTTAATGATCCCCAAATGAGGTGGGAATGTGTAAAAACTGAAGTCATGCATGAAATCGGACATGTGTTTGGTGCTCCAAGTTACTCTAGAAAGGACATAGAAGAAAATCTGGGAAGACATTGTAAAAATAAATGTGTTATGAGACAGGGAATAAGGGTTCCCATGGACTGGATAGCAATGACAAAGGATAGACTGGAGACAGGCAAGGCATTCTGCGACAGTTGTGAAAACGATCTCAGAGAATTCTTTGGAACTAATTAGAAGCCCTCAGACCGCCCGTTGGTTATCATCATCGGGCCAATAAATATTTAAGTTTTGCCTTTGATAAAACTTATATGGACATGAAAAATAAACAAAAATTTGATGAAGAATTTCTTAATTCTTTGATAAGACATAATGTAGCTAATAAACTCCAAATAATAGAGGGGTATCTTGGATTAATAAAACGTGAAGAAATTCCAGAAGACAAGAGAAAATTCCTTGATGGTGCCCATGAGAGTGCGATTAGCGCGTCTAACCTTATAAGAACTGCCAGATCTCTTCTCTCAAAAGACATAGAACTACATCCAATTAAAATCGATGAATTGATAAAGCCTATCGTAAATGAATATCAATCAATCGCAGAGAGAAGAAACATGGAGATAGAATATAACGAATTGTATGCCACAGTAGTCGGGCATGAAATACTTGGCAGTGCCTTCTCAAATTTAATTGAGAATTCAATCAAACACTCAAATGGTAGCATTCTAAAGATATACGGAAACGAAAAAGAAAAACACTATGTTGTCTCGTTTGAAGACGATGGAATTGGCATACCAGAGAGTGAAAGAGAAAAAATTTTTGAGAGAGGAATAAAGGGTAAGAACAGTCATGGAACTGGTTTTGGTACTTATGCTGCAAACTTAATTGTGAAAAAAGTTGGGGGAAGAATAGAACTGAATGAAGGAGAACTCAACGGGGCCAAATTTGATGTCTATCTGATAAGAGCCAATTAATTTATCCTTACTGCAATCTTGACCCTGCATTTATCCACTGCTCTCCCGTCTTACCACTAATAAACATTGGGTTTCCATTCTCCATAAATCCGAGTGCAAAGGTTCCATCACTCTCGATATTGTCCAATATTATTTTATATCCTCTGCTGGTTATCGAACTCCTTAAACTAGATATGTCACTACTTGTGACTACCCTATTTACAATGTATCCTAAAGCTGATGAACTGCCACCAGATGTGACTGAAGCTGTAGATGTCAACTTAACTCCACTGAATACCGATAACAGCATGGGCCTGACTATTTCATCCAAATGCCTTTCATCCTCTCCAAGTGGCTGAATGTTGTTGGCAGAGTTATATGGATTCTCATTTTCCTGAGTTTCGACTTGTGTGGTCTCAGTAGTACTCTCTGTTGTTGATTTAGGTGTTATTGAAGTTTCTCCTTTTTCACCACTCCATGAACCTTTATCGGCTAAATTTTGAAATTTCCATGTTCCTAACATCTTGTTTCCTGAGATGGTACCCTCAAAGACAACACCAGCCGCAACCCATCCAACCGTGATCTTATTCCCATTTATGGTAACTGATATTGGAACATTAGCCCCAGCATAAGGTCCCGTTGTAGTCAACATTCCTGTGTATTCATTACCTTTCCTCTCAATTATCCATGACCACTCACCATTTCCCTGGGAGCTGGTATACGTTCCGTGCCATGCACCACTCACGTCCATTGATCCAATATTCCCATTATTTCCACTCGTGCAACCACTAACAAAAATTACACTAACAACCATTAGAAATAAGACAAATATAGTCTTAACGTCATTCATCACATATCACCCCACACCACTAAATTAATTTCAATATTTTTAAAACTTTCTATAGCCCAAGTTCATCCGAAACACTTTGTAAAGACCTCAATGATATGTCTATAAATTCTTCTAACGACAATCCAACTTTCTCGCACAGCATAATTTTCTCTCTGCTGACATTCCTTGCAAAATCTTTTTTCTTAAATTTCTTCAAAACTGATTTTGGCTTCACTTCCTCTAATTTCCTTGATGGCATCATGAGCGCTGTTGCGATAATCAAACCTGATATGGCATCAGAAGCTGAAAGGGCAAAATCTATTTTTTTCTCTCTTTTAAAGCCTGTTAAATCATTGTGAGTTGGTATAGTATCCAGAATTTCTTGGGGAACCTTATCCTTTAAGATCTCAAGTGCCACCAATCCGTGCTTCTCGTGGTTGTCCTTAGTCTGCTCATAATCTATGTCATGAAGCAGTCCTGCCAACTCCCACAAATTCTCATCCTCGCCAAACTTCTGCGCAAGCCCCTTCATAATAGCGCCAACAGCTATACAATGCTTTATAAGATTTTCATTGTGAACATTTTCTCTCAACAGGTTTAGCGCTTCTAACCTATCCATATACATCACCATAATAATTTTCTCTTTCCCTAAAGTCTTGAGACTTTGTCTCAAGTATTTGGAATCTTCAATTCCAAAAGATTTCTCTTTTCTAAAAGAGAAAGGCTTTGGTGGACCCGCCGGGAAATCCAGCAATCGTAGATTTGCAAGTTCTTTCCTATTGTCTTGAGACTACGTCTCAAGTATTTGGAACTGAAAGTTCCAAAACCCTTTCTTCTGAAGAAAGGCAATCTTGAACCCGGGATCTCTACCATTTTGAAATGAAATTTTAAATACTTGGGATGAAATTCCAAGGTGCCAAGGTAGCGTCCCTTTGGTATCAAACCAAAGATTGAAAACTTGGTTTTCATATTTCCACTAGACTACGGGCCCTTGACTGTAATATTGTCAATGAGTCTTTTTATTTCTTTTGCTCTTTCTGGTATTCAAAATAGGAATAAAGTACCGTGTATGCTGTCACGAAAAACACTGGGATTAAAATAAACCATATTGAATATTCTTCAAATAGAATTCCTCCAAAAGCGAGAATACCTGAAATTTTGAAGAGTTTACCGCCGAGTTTGTGTGTCTTGTTCCATACTTTATCACTGCTCAAAGTCCATGGTGTCCTTATGCCTATAAACCAGTTCCTTTTTGCATTCTCAATTAAAATTCCACAGTAATAAAACAGAATACCAATGGCAGGCATCATCAATTGCGACATGTTGAACCTCATTCCAATGTTCCAAAGAACAGTCAAAACATAGATGTAAAACATAAACACGAAAATCAGAATAATGAAATAATCATAATATTTCCTGAACTTTTTGATGTTGTATTTCAAGGGGTCTATTTTTGGGATTGCAACAAAAAGCAGAAACAAACCTACGAAAACAAAAGGCATTAAAAACATTCCCCAGAACTTCGGCATGTAGCC
>JAGGZI010000026.1 GCA_021162085.1 Candidatus Aenigmatarchaeota archaeon | reverse complement strand
ACAAGGTATTGCTCAGTATGAAAGAAAGAGAAAAAAGATACAACAACATATTTCTTCTTCTGGTCCTTATGAATCTATTTCTAACCGTTGTGATAATCTATCTTGGAATCATAAAAATATGAAAGAAAATTACAACGTTAAATTTAAATACATGTTTTGTTAATATATTTTTAGTTTAAATAAACACTAAAAGTGATGTTATGAAGATAAAAATAAGAAAGAATGGAGGCTCCGTAGCAGTTTTGATCAGCTTTGATATTCACTCAGATAAATTTGAATCAAACTACGAGAGAAATAAATTCTTCAGGGGACTTTACGGGTGGACGCAAATCATAAGAAAAAAATCTTCGGAATACAAATACAGGAGAGAAGGGCTCCTCGATGAAATTCCACACATAAAAGTGGATAATTCCGTATTTATAGTAGCTTTAAAAGAAATGGAGAGGATAATGAAGTATATGGAAGAATGGAAGGATAAAATAGATTATGATTTTTTTAAGGTTATACTGAACGAAGAACAATACAAAGAGTTAAAGGAGATGGAAGATAAAATAAAATGAGGGGTGGTAAAAATGATAGGTAAGAATAAAAATGAAGTCAGGTTAAAGGTTGGTGAACTCACAAGTAGAGATGAGTATGGAAAGGGAATAGCAAGGATAGACACGAAAATTATGAAAAAAATTGGCGTTAAAGAAGGTGACATCATAGAGATAGAAGGTAGAAGAAAAACAGGTGTTATTGCTGTAAGACCATATCCAAGTGATATTGGACTTAATATAATTAGAATAGACGGATTGGTGAGGAGAAATGCCGGTGCTGGTATAGGAGATATAGTAAAGGTTAAGAGGGCTGACGTTAAGGAAGCTAAGGTTGTTGTTGTAGCTCCCGCAGAAGAGGGTATAGTTCTTCATACAAGCCCAGAATTCCTTAAGAAGAACCTTTACATGAGACCCATGACGAAAGGTGATATTTTTGTACCGTCCTCGGTTGTGAGTAGAAGTTCTATAGACCCATTTGAGGAGATATTCAAAAGTTTTGGTATAAACATAGACATGGTTACTCCATTCGGAAGTTTTGGTAGCGAAATAAAAATGGTTGTTGTAAAAACAGTTCCTGATGGCATAGTTAGAGTTATGGAAGATACTGAAATAGAAATAAAGCCTCACGCAGTTAAGATAGAAGAAACTAAATTGCCTACTGTTACCTATGAAGACATTGGTGGATTACATAATGAAATAAAGAAAGTTAGAGAAATGATTGAACTTCCGTTGAAGCATCCCGAACTCTTCGAAAGACTTGGTATTGAACCACCAAAGGGAGTTTTGCTTTATGGTCCACCTGGAACTGGAAAGACCCTCTTGGCAAAGGCAGTTGCAAATGAGGCTGGGGCACATTTCATATCACTTGCTGGACCAGAGATAATGAGTAAGTGGTATGGACAATCGGAGGAAAATCTCAGAAAGGTATTTGAAGAAGCCCAAAAGAATGCGCCATCAATAATATTCATAGATGAGATAGATTCCCTTGCCCCTAAAAGGGAGGAAACACATGGGGAGGTTGAGAGAAGAGTTGTTTCTCAGCTCTTAACACTCATGGATGGACTGAAGAGCAGGGGAAAGGTAATAGTGATTGCAGCAACCAACAGAGTTAACGCAATAGATCCTGCCTTAAGAAGGCCAGGAAGATTTGATAGAGAACTTGAAATTGGCGTACCAAATAAGCAGGGGAGAAAGGAAATATTGGAAATTCATACAAGGCACATGCCGCTTTCAAAGGATATTAATTTAGATGAACTTGCGGAGAGAACACATGGGTTTGTTGGTGCTGACTTAGAGGCTCTTTGTAAAGAGGCTGCCATGCATGTTCTAAGGAGAGTACTTCCAGAGATGGTTGGTATGGAGAAGGATAAAGAAATTTCAGAAAAGATTCTTAAGAAGCTTATAGTTACAAAAGAGGATTTTGAATACGCACTAAAAATTGTCCAGCCATCCGCAATGAGAGAGGTATTGATAGAAGTTCCAAAGGTAAAATGGGATGACATTGGTGGATTGGAAGAAGTTAAAGAAAGGTTAAAGGAGTCTGTGGAGTGGCCACTCAAGTATCCAGACTCCTTCAAGAGAATAGGAATAAGGCCGCCAAAAGGCATACTCCTCTATGGGCCACCTGGAACTGGAAAGACCCTCTTGGCAAGGGCAATTGCAAATGAAAGCAAGGCAAACTTCATCTCTATAAAAGGACCGGAACTCCTATCTAAATGGGTAGGTGAATCGGAGAGAATGATAAGAGAAGTATTCAAAAGAGCCAAACAAGTCTCTCCATCGATAATATTCTTTGATGAGATAGACTCACTTGCAACCATGAGAAGCTCACTTGCAGGCGACAGTCGTGTTGGTGAAAGAGTTGTCTCCCAACTACTTGCAGAGATGAGTGGACTGGAAGACCTTCATGACGTGGTTGTCATAGCAGCAACAAATAGACCAGACATGGTAGATCCTGCACTCTTAAGGCCTGGAAGATTCGACAGGCAAATACTGGTACCTCCACCAGATGAAAAGGCAAGAATAAAGATATTTGAAGTTCACACAAGGAAGATGCCATTATACAAGGTGGACTTGAAGAAGCTATCTAAAAAGACAGAAGGATACAGTGGTGCAGACATAGAGGCAGTTTGTAGGGAGGCTGCCCTGAATGCGATGAGAGAAAACATAAACGCAAAGAGAGTAACAATGAAACACTTTGAAAAAGCGCTTGAAGAGATAAAACCATCGATAACAAAAGAGATGATAAGGTACTACAAAGAAATAGACATGAGAACTCGGGGAAAAGAGAATAAGATGAGCTATGTTGGTTAAAGGGTTGTTATGATAGGATTATCTCTAACCACAACAGTGTGCTCGGTTTGAGCAACAAACCCATTATTAACTTCCCTCAAAACTGGATAATCATGAAGTGAGCCATTTTGAACTAGTTGCCTTAATATCAAGTTTAGCTTCAAAGGAGTTAAAGTTGGGATTTTCTTAATTAGCCATCTCTTTGTGAACGGAAGTTTGTGGAATTCCTCTCTGGCTACTGAGAGTATCTTCCTGCTCTCTGGAAATCTCACTGGCTTGTCGGCTAAATACATGTATATGAAAACTTTATCAGTTTCTATTACTTTTCCTCCGCCATCTGTTGAGAAAGGTTCTATCGCAAAAACATCTCCTTCCTTGAGCTGATAGCCTATGTTTGTCCTTACGTTTGGTATCTCTATTCCTGCGTGTAGCTTGTATCTTTCAATCCCATGCCCAGTTAGATTCATCACAGGATTAAACCCCATTTCCCTTATTGTTCTCTCAATCACATCTGAAACATCCCTTATGTAGTTTCCTGGTCTCATCATCTTCAGAGCTTCTGAAAGGGCTTTCTCTGAAGCTTTGATTAAATCCTCCCTACCAGAATTAAGTGAAATTGTTCTGGCACTGTCTGCTATGTATCCATCAACATGAACTCCTATATCCAACTTGATTATATCTCCATCGTTGAAGACACGAACATCATTCACATCGGCCGTATCGTGAGCTGCATTCTGATTTATTGAAACGTTCACAGGGAAGGCAAACTCTCCACCAAGTTTCTTTATTCTTTCTTCAACCTTTTCAACAACATCTATTATCTTTACACCAGGTTTTATCAAACTGGCACCGAACTCCCTTGCCTCGCTCAGTATCTTTCCTGCCTTTTTGTACTTATTTAAAATATCTTCATCCATAATTACACCATAATGAAATCCTTTAGTCTTCTCAAAGCTTTAAGCTTTTCGCCGTTACCAATTTTCGCCTCCTCTATACCCGTTCGGAGAATTTCTATTGATTTCTCCATAGTCTCTCCATTGACTGGGTAAGGCATCCCATCCTTTCCACCATGTGCAAATGAGTATTTTACAGGATCATTCCAACTTGGCCTTGCTCCATATATTAAGTCACTTAGAAGTGCCAGTGCCCTCACGGTTTTTGGGCCAACACCATTTATTGACAAAAGCTCTTCGTAGTTTCTTGGTTGAAACTCGTATATGTTCATCAAAGACTTAAAATTCTTCAATTGTATATGATGATTCCTTGGCATGCTAAATCCGTAATTAAATAACGTTGTTTGCTTGGAAAAATACTTCTTCAATCTTGACGGATTATCTTTAACCAAATCAACTGAAGCTTTCCTTGACTCTTTACTTTCCTTTGCAACCATGTTGAGAGCTTTCCCCTTAACATCACAACATATTGCAGACTGTGGTTCCTCAACAAAGCTCTTCACGTTATCCGAGAGCCAGTGATAACGACGGGCATATTTGTTTTCAGGATTTAATCCCTGTTGAATTACAGACCATTCTCCTTTCTCAGTAAAAATAAATATATGGTGATACAGGTTGTATCCGTCTTGAAGAGCGGTGTTATCAACCTTTGCAGACATCTTACTTGAATACTTGAGTTCCTCTATTTTCTTGGTTGACAAGGATAGCTCCTCTCCAATGCTTTCAATTTCTTTCGATGCCTTCCTGGATGCCCTTCCTTTACCACCTGCCACACCAATCCCAAATTCCTCTGGATCTATAACTTCTTTCAAAACACCTGACGTAACTGTAGTTGTACCAGAACTATGCCAGTCAAATCCTATTACACATGAAAATCCCTGAAACCAAAAAGGGTCTGATATCCTTCTCAAAAACTCTTCTCTTCCAAATTCATATATTACTATCTTTATTATTTCGCGAGAGAGTCTTTTCATCTCCTCAAATAACCATCTTGGTGTGTGACCATAGTGAAGGGGCAAGTTAGCATAACCAGTTCTCATATTCATACACCAAATTTTTTTAATCCAAGTTGTCTTCCCTTATCCTTCAACTCATCTTCGCTTACTCCAAGAACACCCAAAACTCTCATCGCTGCTGGTATTATCTGATTATTTATATAGTATTTCGTGTCTACCCTTTCAATACTCATGTCCTCGAATGGTTCCGCCCTTTCACTTATAGAACCCGACCCCTTTCCTATAACGAACATTACTATCATTCCAGGGCCCACTGGCCTTCCCCTTTCCATCATTTTCCTTGCTGCAACAACATGGGGGCCTATCTGTTCATATTCCTCTAAAGGTTTTGTTAATTGCTCGTATATTATCAGTTCTTTCATTTCGATTTTTCCTTCATTCAATTTTTTTATTACATCTTTAACGTAATTCACTGCACCATCCACATCATTTTTTTCAAGAACGAATCTTAGGACATTTCTTTGAACATCTTTGGCAAGGTTGCACCAATCCCTTCTAACGGTCTCGAATCCTCTAATTGTTAAGTTTCCCTTTTCGTCTATTAGTGCATATCTCTTCTTGGCTCCTCTCCCAACTCTTGTAGAGACAAAAATACCCCTCTTGTAAACCCCCTGAAAGTCAAGCTCCATTATACCAGGCAAGGAATTGTTTATCTCATTAAGAAATTCTCTTGATCTCTTCTCTATGTCATCCGATGTAATAAAGACGGAATCCGTATCCCCATATATTACAATGAACCCTTCCTTCTCCGCCTCACTTATTATCTTCTTTATGTAATATCTTCCATATGCTGCGGCACTTTCCGCGCACTCGAAACAGTACCACTTGCTACTAACGAAGGCAAGATATCCGTAAGTTGCATTGGTTGTTATCTTCAGTGCCCTTTCCTGTAATTTAAGTCTTTCGCTAAAATCCTCCTTTAACTTCTTTTTAAGTTCACTCCTCTTTTTAACAAGTTCCTCTATGACCTGGGAAATGAATCCCCTTCTCTTCTCACAAAAGTGGTAATTAAGTCCTGGGACCTTGTTCCCCTTACAGCATGAACAGTTGAGTGTTTCAGGAGATATGTTGTGCGTGGCTATTATAGTTGGATACAAACTTTTGAAGTCTAAAACTGCTATATTCTCATACAATCCTTCCTCTGGCTCCTTAACAAATCCACCTTCGTAAGGCTTTCTCTTCCTCCTTTTCTGAATTTCATCGTACTTCGGCTGGTTTGGAATTATCCTTCCCATTTCAAATGCTCTTCTACTCAGGTACCATTCAACGAGCTGGGAATACGTCATCCTTGATATATCAAATGGTGTCTGGCCTATCAATCTTGACAACTCAAATATTTGAGGTAGCAAGAATTCTCCCAATCTAAATGCTAACTCGCTATCCTTCAGGCAATATTCAGATAGTTTTGCCAAATTCTTTCCTTCCCTCCACGATTCAAGTATCTCCTCCAGTTGCATCTCTATCTTTTCATCCTGCAAAATCTCAGATGAAACATCACCAAGTGTCAAAACCTCTGTATCTAATTGTGGAGAAAGTATGTTTGAGACGAAGTTAAAGAGATCAATGTGGACTCTTCCTTGAATGTCAGCAGCACTTATTCTTGCCCTCCTTGTAAATTTCATTTCGCTTCCATCTCTTCCAATTTTTAACTTCACTTTAAGCTCCTTGGACCTTTCGTCTATCAACTTGAAATCAAATTCATCAGAATTATATCCGAAGATTATATCGGGGTCCTGTTCATTTATTATATGGACAAATCTTTCAAGAAGCTCTTTCTCGTTGGACACAACTTCAACGAAGTCGGGATAAGAACCTTTCTTGTAAGTTACGACCTTCCTAAAATTTTCACCAAAAAAGGATATCATGATAATTCTGCTCTTTCCTGCCTCTTCGTATGATTCTATGTCAAATGCCATCTTCTTAATTTTTGGATTTCCCGAACTTGCATTACGTATATCTTCTGTGAACATCATACCATTTATGTCACTTGTCTCTGCCTCGAACCATTCACATGGACTTATTCTGCTATCAATCAAAAATCTCTTTGCAAAATTTATTGAATACTCAAAGCAATTCTCATGGCCAATTTCCTTAAAATCCTTTATTGCATCTCTTATCTTAGATGTATCCTGCGGCTCATAAGCATAAACTTTTAAAAATTTTTTCTTTTCAATCCCAATTATCTTTTCAACTTCTTCAATTCCCTTTATCTTTGGTTTCTTTACGCTCATTATCTTCTTTTTTATATTTTCATCGATATTCTTTGGAAGAACAAGTAGGTATGGGTCAAAGAATGTATGAATGAAAACTGTCTTTCCTGATTCGTCCTTGCCCATCAATTTTATGATTGATTTATTTTCATATGTGAAGTAATCCACATCGAGCAGAAAAAATATTTTTTTCATAAATATATTTTTGTAATTTTAAATAATAAGCTTTTTTAACTAGCTCATCAAAATAAGAAGTATGGAAATATTAACCGCCATAAAGAGTGTCCCTTATTTAATGGAAGCTATAGAATCTATAATCATAATATTTGCTGCGTATCTAATTAATAAATTCATATTTCAGAAATGGATTCTAAGAACTGCAAGAAAGGCAAACATCAAGAAAAAAATATTGAAGCCACTCGAAAATCTCATTTCCTTCACAATATATCTCATAGCAATATTTTTTGTTCTAGGTGTGTTGGGATTGAAGGGTTCCGTAACTGGATTGCTCGCAAGTGCAGGATTTGCTGGTATAGTAGTTGGTTTTGCAACCAAGGATATAATAGAAAACTTTTTGAGTGGGATAATACTCATAATAGACCCAAAGATAAGCATTGGTGATATCGTTGAGGTAAATGGTATATCAGGAAAGATAGAGGACATAAACATAAGGACCACATCAATAATGACTTGGGATGGTGAACTTGTTGTTGTACCAAATTCCAGAATGGCCAACGAGATAATAAAGAACAGGAGCTTATACAAACCATTGATAAGACTAAGGCTTCCTGTTGGTGTTGAATACGAATGTGACATGAAAAAAGCAATAAAGGTTTGTAATGATGTTATGGGGAAAATAAAGGAGATAGAGAAAGATCCCAAGCCTCAGGTGGTTTTCGAAGAGTTTGGAGACTCGTCACTGAACTTTGAGTTAAGATTCTGGGTGGATATGAACAAGGTTAGCCCACCTGAAGTTAAGACGAAAGTTTCAATAGAACTAAACAAGGCACTCAAGAAGGCAAAGATAGGCATACCATACCCACACATAGAAGTAATACATCATAATAAGTGATTATTTCTTCTTTAACTTAGTTTCTACTTTATGTACAAGGAGTCTTGTTCTTATGGCTACCTCTGGATTAACGGATATTGAATCTATTCCCTGCCTGACTAAAAACTCAGTGAAGTCTGGAAAGTAGGATGGCGCTTCGCCACAGATACCAACCTTTCTCCCATACTTGTGTGCGGTTCTTATCAATATCTCTATCATTCTTTTAACTGCTGGGTCCCTCTCATTGAAAGTCTTTGCAAGCCTCTGACTGTCTCTGTCTATACCAAGCGTCAGTTGTGTTAAATCATTTGAACCTATTGAGAATCCGTCAAAATGTTTTGAGAACTTGTCCGCTAGGACTATGTTTGATGGTATTTCAGCCATAACATAAACCTTAAGGTCCTTGCCCCTCTTCAATCCCTCTTCCCTCATTATCCTCAAGGTCTCCTTTGCCTCTTCTAATGTTCTACAAAACGGTATCATTGGAATTATATTCTTAAGTTTCATTTCATCCCTGACTTTTTTCAAAGCCCTACACTCTAACCTGAATGCTGGCTCGAACTCAGAGATGTAACGAGAGGCGCCTCTCCATCCTATCATGGGATTATTTTCCTTTGGTTCAAATTCCTTTCCTCCCTTCAGCGTTGCATACTCATTTGTCTTAAAATCTGAGAACCTTAAAATAACTGGTCTTGGATAAAATGCAGCTGCTATCTTTGCTATACCCTCTGAAAGTTTATCCACAAATATTTTTTCTTTATGTTTTTTTATCATTGCAAGTGGATGTTCCCCTATCGAGGATATTATGAATTCCTCCCTTGCCAATCCAACACCGTCAACAGGAAGTTGACCCTGAACAAGAGCATTGTCTGGTATTCCAACGTTAACCATTATCTTAGTTCTTGTCTTTGGTAAGTTCTTCACATCCATGGTCTTAACTTCAAATTTCAGGGTTCCATCCCATACCTTTCCTTCTTCTCCTGTGCAGTCAACCGTTACACTCTGCCCTGTCTTGAGCTTCTTGGTACCATTCAACGTTCCTATTACAGCAGGAATTCCAAGCTCTCTGGAAACTATGGCAGCATGGCTTGTGCGTCCACCCCTATCGGTTATTATTCCAGATGCAATCTTCATTATTGGTTCCCAATCAGGATCCGTCATGCTCGTTACAAGCACTTCCCCCGGTTTGAATTTGGATATATCTTTAACAGAACGTATAACATTAACCTTTCCTACACCTATCTTCCTCCCTATGCTCTGACCCCTTAAAATTATCCTGCTCTTCTCCTTAAGCACATAAGTCTTCAGAACATCAGGAGACTTTGATGAATGAACCGTTTCTGGCCTTGCCTGAACTATGTACAATCCACTCCCATCTTTTGCCCACTCCATATCCATTGGCCTTCCATAATGCTTTTCTATCTTTATACAATAGCCAGCAAGCTTTATCGCATCATCATCTGTTATGGAGAATCTTTTTCTCATTCTCTTTGGGACCACCTTATTTTTAACTCCATTCTCTGATCTAACTTCCATCATATTCTTGGAGCCAAGTGTCTTGGAGATTATGGTCATCGTTGGCTTTAGGATGAAAAAACCATCTGGGTTAACTTTCCCCTGAACTACGTAGTCACCAAGTCCCCATGAGCTATTTATGTAAACGAAGTTTCTATTACCGGAATCAGGGTCCAAAGAAAACATAACACCGGAGCTTTTCGAGAATACTAACTTTTGAACTCCCACGGAGAGCTTGACCTTGAAATGATCGAATCCTTTATCTTCTCTGTAAGATATTGCCCTATCGGTAAAAAGTGATGCCATGCATTTTTTCACTGAATTTAACAGTTGTCTTTCACCCTTAACATTTATGTACGTTTCCTGTTGACCGGCAAAACTTGCGCTACCAAGATCTTCAGTTGTGGCAGAACTCCTGACGGCAACAGCCAGATTCTTTTTGTTGAACATTTTTGAAAGCTTTTTATAATTTTTTACTATCTCGTCTCTTAAATCATTCGGAAACCTACCAGATAGTATTAACCCTCTCACTCCGCTCCCTATCTTCACCAGGTTCTTCAGGTTCTTTTTGTCAAGCTTTGAAATCAAGTAACTTATTTTTTTCTTGAGCTCATTCTTCTCCAAGAAATAGTCGTATGCTTCCGTAGTTATGGCAAATCCCGGTGGAACGGGAACTTTTGTATTCCTTATCATTTCTCCAAGGTTTGCATTCTTTCCTCCAACAAGGAGAACGTCCTTCTTGGAAATCTCATTGAACCATAAAACAAAACTCATAATAATAGTAACCCTAACTTAAATAAATTTTTACCATTAGTTCCAATATCTCTTGGTTCTTGCAAACTGTCTTTCTGCTTCCAGTATGTCCTTGAAGAAATCGTCTTCATTTTCCCTTTGTTTGGCAAGAATTCTTATTGCTGTATCTGGTCCAACTCCTCTCCCGGCAAGAGCCAATATCACTTTCGAACCATAGGTCAAAACCAGGTCTGCTATTGACTCCATCCTGCTTAACTTTTTTTCTTCTTCATGGGTTAGTGCCTTTCCACTCAAATTCTTTTTTATTATGTTCTCCATGTCTCTTTGATATGGCCTTATAACTGTTATGAATCTGCTTCCGCAAACAGGACACTCAGGGTCCTTTTCTATCGATTTAACCTTTCTGGTAACGGAGTACTTTCCACACTTCATACAAACTAATCTTACCTCTGTATTTAGCAGCCTCTCCTTAAACGTTTCAAATATTTCCTTTTCCGGTTTCTCGGGAGCAACCAATTCCCTGAACTGATATTCAACACCAACTTTCCCTATAGGAGAAAGTTTTTCCGTGTTATCAACGAAAACCTCTATTCCACCATTTTTTATCATCTTAAAGACTTCCTTTGCCCCCTCCATATCCAACTTTTCAAGGTAAACCTCTCTCTTTGCCTCCTCAAATATTGGAGTGTCCCTGAATGTCTCTATTATCTTTGACATGTTAACTTTGTCCCATCTTGCTTTTTTTGTTATTGCACCAAATCTCTTAGCTATGTGAATGAATCTCCACCTAAACATCTGTGTCCTCTCTATCGTGTTATCTATGACTATTTCAAAGTCATCAGGATCGTTTTTCTCTATCGCATTTAAAACATCATCCCTTGAAGCTCCCTGAATAATTATTCTGTATGGATCGTTCTTTATGGCAACACTTCTACCGAGATTTGCTGATAATATGGCAGAAAAGAACCTGCTCAGTGTCTGATTTATCATGGAACCAAAACAAGAATGGATAACGATGAAATCCTTCTCACCTTCTATCAAAATTTTTTTGTTATCTGGCACCATCTTTTTGCTGTTTTTTTGCTTCTTTATATATTTCAATACTTTCTTGCACGCATCCAATGATATGGGATAAGTTTTTTGAATTTCTTCAATTACATCCTCGTCTTTCATTTTTGAATCTATCATATCAGATATTTTCCTTCTCAAATCACCAACTTCTTGCGCAACTTCCCTAGTAACGGGTATCAACTCGCCCTCCCATGCGGGTATGGCTGAAGTTATATCATCCACCGGTTCAACAAAAACTTTTCCAGAGTAAACAGACAATATCCTCCATGGCCTTCCCTTAACTATGAATGTCGTTCCTGTCTCTCCATGTTCAGCAACAAACCCTTCATCAAGAACACCAACCTCTTTGTTTTCCACGTTGTCTATTACCCTATATTGATAGACATCTGGTATTGTTGATAAGTTATCATAGTAATACTCCCATGCCTTCCTCCTCCTTCTGACCTTCGTATCCAGATATATCATCCTGAGAACTTCCATAAACTTCAAAATTCTTGCAAACTCCTTCTTGTCGAGATTTCTGTAAAGGTATGAATTCTTCACCAATTCGTACATTTCCTTCCAATCGTAATCGTACTTATCAAGAGACATTCCAACTATCTGATGGGCAAGTACGTCGTATGCAAGCTCATGAAACTTTATCCTTTCGAGCTCGCCGCTCAAAGCCATCCTTGCAATCACACCCGCTTCCATTATATCATCTTCGTCAGATGCTATTATTATGCCGTTGCTTCTCTCTCCTATTTTGTGTCCACTTCTTCCCACCCTTTGAACAAGTTTTGATACCTGTCTTGGACTCATGTATTGTATAACCTGTTCTACTGCGCCTATGTCTATCCCAAGCTCAAGAGAAGAAGTGCATATCAGGACATTTAGTTCACCATTCTTGAATCTATCCTCTGCGAGTATTCTTACCCCCTTGCTCAGGGAGCTATGATGTATGTCATGCTTGTCATACTCCAGACTTCTGAGCCTTGACGATAGTATCTCCGCAGCTTCCCTGGTGTTCGTGAAAACCAAAGTCTTCTTGTCTTTCACAAAGTTGTATATTGTTCTTATCCTCGCAGTTGCATCAGCACCAAGAAATATTTTCTCTGCCATCTCCCTGTCCTTCTTCGTCGGACTTGGTGAGACGACGCTAACACTCAAATCCTTTGTGCTCATTGCCTTTATAACCTCTACATTTTTTCCAAGAAATTTTGCAACATCATCAGGAGAGCCAACCGTTGCTGAAAGTCCTATTACTTGGAAATCTCCAGATAGTTTTCTTAGCCTCTCAAGCCCAAGAGAAAGCTGTACTCCCCTCTTGCTTGTAGCAAGCTCATGTATCTCATCTATGACAACCCACTTTATGTTTGAGAGATTTTTCTTCATTTTGGAACCAGGAAGAATTGCTTGAAGTGTCTCAGGAGTTGATATTAAAAGGTCTGGTGGAAACTCTGATTGCTTTGTCCTCTCGTATTGTGTTGTGTCTCCATGCCTCACAGATATGTCCATCTCAAGTCTGTCTCCCCACCAGAGAAGCCTCTTCATTAAGTCTCTATTCAAAGCCCTCAATGGAGTTATGTACAGTATTGATATTGGAGCTGGTTTTTTATCAAGCCATATTGAAAAAATTGGCAGCATAGCGCTCTCTGTTTTTCCAATTCCAGTGGGAGCAATTATAAGGACATTCTTACCGCTAATAATTTCAGGGATTGCTTTCTCCTGAGCAGATGTCGGCTCTTTCCAATCCCTTTCCTTTATCAGCTTCTGAATTTTAGGATGTAGTTTTGAAAACATCAAACCACCTATATAACAGTGTTATATAAAATTACGTAATTTCTCATCATAAATTATTTATTGTTTAAGAAGCATAAAAAGATATCATCATCTTTTCATCATTATTTTTTAGCGGATGTATCATAATTAAGATAAATGCGTGATCACAATAATTTTTATATGGGCAAAATTAACGTGTTATTGAAATTTCTTGAGAAGAGATATGGTTATCCAGAATTCTCCAGGAATAAATTTAAACTGTTGATAACCACTGTCCTTTCACAGCGCACTCGAGACGAAAACACTTATAGAGCCTCAAAAAATCTCTTCTCCGTTGTTAATGGGCCGGAGGACATACTCAAGCTTCCCCTGAAGAATTTAAAGGAATTAATAAAGCCATCTGGCATGTACAGACAAAAGGCAGAAAGAATCAAAAAAATATGCAAGATACTTGTGAAAGAGTATGGTGGAAAAGTCCCAAACACCAGAGAAGAATTAATGAAACTACCTGGCGTTGGATACAAGACCGCAGACATAGTCTTATCCTATGGGTTTGGAGTTCCAACAATAGCAGTCGATACTCATGTGAACAGAATACCAAAGAGAATTGGAATTGTTAGAAAAGATGCGACAGTAGAAGAAGTTAGAAAGACCATGGAGAAGTACGTCAAAGGAAGAAAAAGATTTCTTGTAAACATAGGTCTCGTAAGATTTGGACAGGAAATATGTAGACCAGTGAGGCCAAAATGCGAGATTTGTCCAATCAACAAAATTTGTGACTACTACAAATCTTTATATAATAAGAAATGACCAAACTTTTTAGGGGGTGATTCTTTGAAGAAAGGAAACTTCATATTTACATCAGAATCAATGACAGAGGGCCATCCAGACAAGATATCTGACATAATTTCGGACACAATCCTGGATGAGATCCTTAAACAGGATAAAAATGCAAGAGTAGCTTGCGAAACAATGGTTGGAATGGGATTCGTTATAATCACAGGAGAGATAACAACTTCTGCCAATGTTGATATACCAGGCATAGCAAGATCCGTCATAAGGGATGTTGGATACGACAAACCTGAGTATGGGTTTGACTACGAAACCGTTGGAGTTCTAACGAGCATACACAGCCAATCTTCTGACATAGCAATGGGCGTAAACAAAGAAAGTGATATTGGTGCAGGTGACCAGGGAATGATGTCTGGCTACGCCACAAACGAAACTCCAGAGTTTATGCCATTAACAATCGTTCTTGCGCACAAGCTTGCCAAAAGGTTAGCAGAGGTTAGAAAAGAAGGAATATTACCTTACTTGAGACCTGATGGAAAGACTCAAGTAAGTATAAAGTATGTGAAGGGCAAACCACAGTACATAACGTCAGTCGTCATAGCAGCACAACACGACCCAGACGTAGACATGGAAAAACTTAGAAATGACATAAAAGAAAAGGTAATAAAGCCAGTCTGCAGAGAATGGCTCAGCCCAGAGACAAAATATTTCATAAACAACACCGGAAGGTTCGTTACTGGTGGTCCTGTAGCCGACTCGGGAATGACAGGAAGAAAGATAATCGCTGATACATACGGTGGTGTCATAGGACATGGTGGTGGAGCGTTCTCCGGGAAGGACCCGACAAAAGTTGATAGGTCTGCTGCTTACATGGCTCGTTACATAGCGAAGAATATGGTTGCAGCAGGATTGTGTGAGAAGTGTGAAGTTCAGCTCTCTTACGTTATAGGTGGAACTGAGCCTCTGTCCATGATGATAGATACGTTTGGAACGGAGAAAATACCAAACAAAAAGATAGTGGAACTTGTTAAAAAATACTTCAATTTGTCCCCAAAGGGGATAATAGAACAACTGAACCTTCTTAGGCCTATATACAGGAAAACATCATGCTATGGTCATTTTGGAAGGGATGACCCTGACTTCACATGGGAAAAAACGGATTTGACAGAAAAATTAAGAGAAGAAGCTGGTCTTTGATGAAGCATAGTATAAAATGGGGATTGTTCATAGGGGTCACAATAGCATCTATATCATCACTCCTTCTGAGGATTTTACCTGTTAATTATTGGACCATCGTTGGAATGCTTTACATGTATTCAATAGTTGGTGCCATAACATCTTACATAGTTCATAACAATTTGAGAAAAAGAATTAAAATCGAAATAGAAAAAAGGTTGGATGAAATCCTTGAAAGGATTTAACATCCTAGTTTGCCGAACCCGGTGTTGGATTTCTTTCTTCAAAGCTTCCGGTGCCATCCGGAACCCTTGCCCATGATTTCCCCTCTGTGCTTGAGGAATAACTGAATTCATCAACCAGATTGTTATTGCCATCGTAAAGTTTTATGTCGTCCCCATTGTTGTTCAGCGCTATTCCTGTCTCATTTCTCCATAGAACCAAGAAATTCTTTGATACCAACGCGCCTGACAGAGTATAGGATGTACTGCCATCCCCTATACTCCAACCTGTTACATCAACATCCGAACTACCGTAGTTGTAGAGTTCTATGAATTCTGTTGTGTCGTTGCCAACTGGATTTGGTAAAATCTCATTTATCGCAATGCGAACTGCCTTGCCTGTTCCGGGTATCTCCATGTATTCCTGTTTTATTTTTTCCATTCTTCCAAGTTCTTCCTGTAGCATTTCCTTTGCATCGGTGTATTCGTCTTCAACATCTCCTCGCGTTGACTCACTTATGTTTCCCATTTCCTTTGTTTTCTCCAGATAGCCATCCGGACTTGTAAACCTGTCAACTATCTTCTTCCCTGTCTTTGAAACCACGAGTATGTATTCCTGTGTACTTAATTTCCACTCCGTTTTTTCTGGAGTTTGTTCTACTGTAACTCTCCTGTCTGGCCTTATGAGTTCCTGATAAATTCTGTGAGGCTCTACGATTATCGTGAATTTTCCGAATGGTGTATTGTAAGTTTGCTCAAATTTATCACTGGTTAAAGAGCGCGATAGTTCACCTGGAATGTCGTCAACGCTGCTCATATTTAATACTGTGGTCCCTATTGGGTTATAGTCCGTAGAAATAGTCGAAGCTACGAAAGGTACCGATGTTAGCCCAGCAATAATTGATGCCACTATGGCTATATCAGATAAATTCATCACATCTCCTCATCGCTTACTCAGTTCATTTGATTCATTGATTAAAAGTTTAGAAAATCTATTTATAAAGTTTCATTTATAAGTGAATTATGGATCTTGAAAAATTTTTCAATCCGAAATCTGTTTCCATAATTGGGGCATCAAGAGAAAAAAATAAAATCGGACATATAATTCTTAAAAACTTTGTTGATGGATTTCATGGAAAAATTTATCCAATCAATCCAAAGGCTGATACCATATTGGGACTGAAATGCTATAAATCCGTTCTTGATGTAAGGGGAAAAATAGACCTTGCGGTCGTTTGTGTTCCTGCAAAAATCGTTCCAACCGTTTTAGAAGATTGTGGAAGAAAGGGGATAAAGGATATCATAATAATAACTGCTGGTTTTAAAGAAGTTGGAAATTTCGAACTTGAAAAGGAAATTGAGAAAATTATAAAAAAATATAAATTAAGAGTCATAGGTCCAAACTGTATTGGAATTTACGATCCCAAATCTGGTGTCGACACAATTTTCAATCCAAAATCAAGGTTGGGGAGACCAGAAAGTGGTTCCATAGGTTTTATATCTCAATCTGGAGCTACCATGTCAATAGTTCTTGATTGGATGTCTCTGAAGGGATACAAAATATCAAAAGCTATATCTTACGGAAACGCAATTGATATTGATGAATCAGACCTGATGAAATATCTATCACACAACAAAGATACAAAAACAATCTGTATGTACATAGAAGGTGTAAAAAATGGGGGAAAATTTTTAAATGTTGCCAAGAGGATTAAAAAGCCCATTGTAGTTCTTAAGGGAGGGAAGACTAAGACAGGAGCCAGTTCGGCAAAGACTCACACGGGTTCTATGGCAGGAAACGCCAAAATTTTCTCCGGCGCACTCAAACAAGCCAATGTAATAGAGGTTGAAGACCTTGAGGAGATGTTCGATCTTGCAAGAATACTTTCAAAACAACCTCTGCCAAAAGGCAACCGAGTTCAAATAATAACCGATGGCGGAGGCTTTGGTGTGCTTGCATCTGATTGGGCAGACAAACTTGGACTGAAGATTGCAAAGATGTCGGAAGCAAACATAGAAAAATTAAGAAAGGTTATACCAAAGTATGCAGTCACAAAAAATATAATAGACCTCACTGGAGATGTCACATCAGATATGTACGAACTCTCTGTTAAGCTTGCGGTTGAAGACAAAAATGTTGATATGATAGCGCTCATACTTCTCTTCCAACCACCCATGATAAAGGAAGATGTTGTTGATAAAATTTTAAGAATAAAATCAAAAAAGCCAATTGCAATAATATCTGCAGGTGGAAAGTTTACAGAGAAATTTAAAAAAAGATTTGAGGAAAATGGGATACCTTGTTTTACATCACCAATGAGGGGAATAAAGGCATTAAAAATTTTGTACGATTTTTCACAACTTTAATTTTTCTTTTATTTTCTCTACAGACTCAGGATTCACGAGTGTTGTTATATCACCAAGTTCCTTTCCTGAAATAAGATTTCTTAAAATTCTTCTCATTATTTTCCCACTTCTTGTCTTAGGCAAATCATCAACGAAGTATATTTCTGCCGGTTTCGCTATGGGGCTTATCTTGCGTTCAACTAATTTGATGATGTCTTCCTTTAATCCTTCCCTCTCCTTACCTCTCAGTATGACGAATGCAACGGGGGCTTCACCCTTTATTTCATCTGGTCTTGGAACGACTGCGCACTCTACAACATTCTCATGAAGAGTTATTGTATCCTCGAGCTCTGCGGTTGATAACCTATGTCCGGCAACCTTCATAACATCATCTGTTCTACCCTCTATCTTAATCAATCCATTCTTGATGTATGCTCCATCCGATGTATCGTACATAGTTTTGTATTTTTCCCAATACGTCTTTTTGTATTTTTCTGGATTACCATAAACTCCCCTTAGCATTCCTGGAGCAAATGGACTCTTCTGAACGAGATAACCCGGCTTCTCATCTCCAAGCTCATTTCCACTTTCATCCACTACAGCCATTCTTACACCGGGGAAACTCTTCCCTGCAAAAGTTGGGATTATTGGACCTATTCCAGGAAGAGACGAGATTAATATTCCTCCAGTCTCTGTCTGCCACCATGTATCAACTATCGGGCATCTTCCCCCACCAACATTTTCAAAATACCACATCCACGCCTCTTCTCCTATTGGCTCCCCCACACTTCCTAAAAGCCTCAATGAGCTTAAATCGTACTTCTTCATCCAGCTCTCACCAGTTCTTTCAAACATCCTAATGGCAGTTGGAGATGTGTAGAAAATCGTAACCTTATGTTTTTCTATCAACTTCCACCATACTCCCGGGTCGGGATAATCTGGTGAACCCTCATAGACTAACATGGTTCCTCCACATAAAAGTGGTCCATAACAGCTGTAAGTATGCCCTGTAACCCAACCTATGTCAGCAGTGCACCAAAATATATCATCATCCTTTAAATCAAATATCCACTTGGTGGTTAAATATGCCTGAACAGCATACCCTCCGGTATCATGTATCACACCCTTTGGTTTACCTGTCGTACCTGATGTATAGAGAAGGAATAAGGTGTCGTTACTCTCCATCTTCTCTGGTTCACAATATTCCTCAGCATCCTTCATCAATTCGTCAAGATAGAAATCCCTTCCATCTGCCATGTTTACATTGGACCCTGTTCTTCTCACGACGATTACCTTCTCAATGCCAGTATCCTTTATACCCTCATCTGCCTTGTCTTTAAGTGTAATCTCCTTCCCCCTTCTGTAATATCCATCAGAAGTTATGAGTATCTTAGCACCTGAGTCATTTAGTCTATGCCTTAAAGAATCTGGTGAAAATGCAGAGAACACAACAGTATGAATTGCCCCTATTCTCGCACAGGCAAGCATTGCCATCTGAACTTCTGGTATCATTGGTAGATATATCCCAACTCTATCCCCCTTCTTGACACCCAGTTTTTTCAAAACATTAGAAAATTTGTTAACCTCTTTGTAAAGTTCGTTGTAGGTTATTATTCTTGCCTCACCATGTGGTGGTTCTGGCTCCCATATTATTGCAGGCTTATCTCCTTTATCTTTTAGATGAACATCCAGACAATTGTACGACATGTTTATTTTTCCACCAATAAACCACTTAAAATAAGGTAAGTTCTCTTCATATGGTTTTTCCCATTCCTTGAACCACTTAAGTTCCCTTGCCTTCTCTTCCCAGAATGAAACTGGATTCTTGTCGGCTTCCTCATAAACATCTGAATTAGAAATATTGGCAACCTTTTTCATTTCCTCAGACGGCCAAAAAACATTTCCTTCTCTAACAACCCACTTCGCCATAAATCACACCTCGAAAAATTTTCCCTCCAATAATTTTTTCCATTTATCCTTAACTATCTCCTGTATTCTATTTATTTGTTTTTCTTTTAGATGTTTAAACCTTTTTTGCCTCAAGAGATAATCCTTAACAGGCCTTAATTTGTTTGGCATGTGGGTCAACCTGAATTTTCCTCTCTCAACTTCAAACAATGGCCACATACCCGTCTGAACGGCAAGCTTCCCTATTTCTATTCCCTTCCCTGGATCAAATCCCCAGCCAGTTGGACATGGTGTGAGCAAGTCTATGAACTTAGGACCATGAATTGCTGACGCCTTCTTAAGCTTCTGCATGTAGTCATATGGGAATGCAACCGTAGCTGTTGCAACATATGGTATTTCATGAGCAGCCATTATCTTTGCCATGGATTTTTGTTTGAATAGATTGCCCATTGGATTGTTTTTTCCAGGGGGTGTTGTCTTCGTGCTTGCCCCAAATGGTGTTGCACTTGACTGCTGGACTCCTGTATTTGAGAATGATTGATTGTTGTAGCATACATAGATGAAATCGTCCCCTCTCTCCACAGCTCCGGAAAGAGATTGAAGACCAATATCATACGTAGCCCCATCACCAGCATAGACAAGTATGTTCACGTGCTTCCCAATTTGCTTGTATGCAGCATATATTCCTGATGCAACAGCGCCACCATTCTCGATTGCAACATGTATCCAGGGAACTCTCATGGGAGAATTCGGATAAACAGAGAGCAATGTCAGACAACCTGATGTGTTGACTACTATGGTATTCTTTCCAAGCGCCTGCAATGCCAATTTAAGACCTAAGGAAGCCATACAACCTGCGCAAAGTGGTGAGCCACCTGCGAACAATTTCTTTTCCTGAGAACCATGAGCAACCATATTTATAATTGTGGCTAAGTTATATTTAAAAAATAAAAGAAAAAGAAACCGCCATTGGGGCGGAGTTAGTCATCATTGGTCTTCACTCCAATTTTTGCAGAGCTTCTATTATTTGTTTTAAAACTTCTGGGTCTGTTGGTATTGCAAAATTTTTCTTGTATCTCTTTTGTCCATCCGGAGTAAAGAAACCTCTAGAAAGAGAAATAAATTCATTTTCTCCTTCGTCTGTCACAGCTTTCTTTTTTCCGACTTCTATGAAGTTGTTGTTTCCAAACTTCACATCAAACGATTCCAAAGTTTCGAATTCTACCATTTCAAAGCCTCCTTTTTTAAGTTTTAATCTTAATTAACGAGTTAAATATTTAAAGATATCCTTCTTGCCTTTGGTGTTAGATTCTCTACAAATCCATCTCTCAGCAAACCAGAACCAAGGGTGTAGTCTCCATGCCTCACTATGACAAATTCATTCAAATTAGAATTAATTATTCTCTGTGGCTTGACATCCATACCAAGCATAAATTTTTCTGCTTCTTTCTTGTCTAACTCTACTAAATTCTTCCTTGCTTTCTTTCCGATTAAATTGCTTCCCTCTATACTGAGCTTTATCTTGTCATTCCTCTTGAGTCTTCCAAAATATAATCCCATAGAATAAATTCTCTTGATGTCTTTTAGTAGCGATGTATCAAAATCTCCATTCGCGATCCATATCTTATCTTCACCCGTCAGGAAAACAATAAAATTTTTAATGTCAATATCGCAGCCATACTTTTCTTTTATGATTTTCTCTAACTTCTTCTTCTCATCTCTGCTCAATACTTTTTTAACTTGCATATAAAAAATCCCTCACCAATTTCATCTCTTGGAAATAATCTGATACAATTGGATACAGAACTATCGAATTGCTTTTCATTCCACTCGGCTACACCAGCATGTGATTTTAATTTTGGTATCTTTATCTTCTCCAATTTCAACCTAAAATTCTCAATTGCATACTGAACCACTTCCTCATTTTCCTCGGGTTCAAAAGAGCATGTTGAGTAAACTAGAATTCCATTTTCCTTCAAAGATATGTAAGCAGACTTTATCAATTCTTTTTGTATCCTGCTTAACTTTTTAATCCCCCTTTCACTCCACATCTTTTTAACAACATCGTCCTTGAAAATTATACCGCTATTCGTACATGGTGCATCAAGGAGTATTCTATCAAATTTCAAACCAAATCTCCAGAATGATCTTGCATCGTAGTTCGTCACAACTGAGTTCATGACTCCCATTTTTTGGATGTTAAAGGCAAGCGGCCTTAACCTTTTAAAATTATCATCGTTTGAAATTATAGTTCCCTTATTCTTCATCATCATGGCAACTTGTGTTGTCTTGGAACCTGGTGATGCACACATGTCAAGTATTTTTTCTCCAGGTTTAGGATTGAGAACCAGAGGTGGTATCATACTTGCCGCTTCCTGAATGTGATAATAACCAAGAAAATATTCCATCGTCTTTGAAGAACTTTCGTAGTCTATTATTAATCCATTTT
>JAGGZI010000008.1 GCA_021162085.1 Candidatus Aenigmatarchaeota archaeon | reverse complement strand
TCCTTTAGCTCTTTTATTAGTGCCTCTTTTGTGGTTTTGTTTATGTCCTTGCAGAACTTCCTTGTCTTCCAGCCGATGAACTCCTGCACTCTTGGATCACTCATATCAAAGCTCATCGAAAGACCTATTTCCGCCAGAGTCTCATTGCCTGCTCTTCTTACAGCCTCGGCAATAAATGGAGTCCCCATAACCTCGAACCTATTTTCCCACTCTCTATCTGAAAACAAAATAAAATCTATAAGATCAAGCTTGTAATAATGTGTTTTGGGAAGCTTTGCTAAGTTTGCCAGAACAACTTTTCTTTGCTCCTCAAAGAGCTTTGCAATCTCGTCCCTGAATCTTCTCTCCTGTGGAGTGATCCTTGCCACAAATGCTTTCCAGTAGGCAGTTCTTTCCTTTTCTCTCTCTTCCTCCTCATTTTCATCTTTCGCTATACTTTGGAGAAGAGAAGCAGCCATCTTTTCAGCAGCCCTGTCGATAATCTCATCGAAAGATTTACTTCCACCAACAGGGACCTGGTTCATGGGCATCCAGATGTAATCTCCTCCCTCCAGAGGTTCAAGTCCCACTTTCGCCCTTTCCTCATTTCTGGTGGTAAAGCCAATCTGGATATTGGTCTCTCTTTCCTTGAGCATAAACTCCTTATCTTCCGGCACAGGATTATCAAAGGCACAGAAAAGTCTCTCATCGTAAAGAGGTAAAAGTTTCTCATTCAGCTTTTGCTCAATTCTTTTAAGACGAGGAAGAATTGTATCCCGCATATAGACGTAACTTGCAGTCTCGGCGTTGGATCTATTCACATTTTCACTTGTTAAAAGCGCAATTGGCAAACCAAAGATATTTGCAATCTCCTCCCTCGTCATTTTCCGCCCCACAAGGAAATTAAGATCCCTTGGGGATATTGATATTTCCTGCGGTTTTAGTCCTTTATCTAAAACTGCTGTTTTACCGGCCTTCTTTGGGCCTTTGTAAAGTTTGTTCCACATCCCTATGAGCCTTTGTATGTCCGCATCACCCAACCTCTCATCTGTGGTCAAGACAAAATCGGGTCTTGCCCTATTCTCGAAGACCGCCATCTCGTAGTCGCGGATGTACTGGTTAACATCAACCGCATTTGCGGCTCCTTCTAAAGGCCCCATGCCGTAGAAGTAATCCCGTGGATTGGGATACTTAAAGTGAATCACCTCATCAGGTTCAAAAGCCTCTTTTTTTGTCCCTTTCTCGTAGATATAGCCCCTTATGAACTCAACGGGATCTGGAACAATCTTCACTCTCTGCGCTTGCAGGACCCAAATCTCCTTAGGTGTATCCAAAGGGGATTTTACAAGATACCAGTAGCAGTTCCCCGTAAGCTCCTGAAATAAGACCGTTATCTCCCTCAGCTCGAACTCATTCATCCAGGGGTTGACATTGCGCACAAGATCAAGGAAAGGATGCTCTGTAACCTCCTCTATATCAACTGCCTTCCCCGTCCATTTTGTAAGATAAGGGTTGGAATAAAGCCATTTTCTTGTCTCGTTGGATATTCTCTTCGTCCTTGTCATTACAAACTTACCTTTCCCTGCCTTTGCGACAAAGAGCCTTAAAGGAATTTGGGCGCACGTTGATGCATTCTTTGAGGCACAGGCATACACCCAGGAAGAGTATGCCTTCACCATCTCATGATAGTCGCCCGGTCTTATCCTTCCCCGAGTTCTTTCCCAGGGCCACACATCTGCATCGAGAAAAGGGTAACTTTGTGCCTTCTTCTTAAAAAGCCTTCTAAAAAATGCTTTTATTGCCACTTCTCTCCCCTGATTTTTATTCAATAATCCAGATATTAGGTGTCTCTTCTTTAAGATGCGTGTATATTGCATATCTCATTGCATCCATCAATGATCTCTGAATTTCACCGGCTCTTCAAGCACATTGCCATCTTTGTCTTCCTTGTACTTGTAGCCTGATATCTCCTTGATAAGATTCACGCTGCTCTTCAGGATGTGCAGTTTCTGCCTTCTCACAAAGTCGATCCCGTCTTTTACAGACTTGTCTGCCAAGTGTATGTTGAGCCCTGCCCTTGCGATCTCCTCTATCCTTGCAGGCTCTGCAGGATCTGCATAGATGTAGCTGTTCCTGTCAGGAATAAGCTCTTTTAGCTTCTCTATTAGATCCTCGTTAGTAAGGTGCGTCTGATAGAGTAGCTCTCTTAGATATAGCTCCTTATCCTTAATTCTCACTTCCACAAGAACCGATGGATTGTTGTAACCAAAATCCAGTCCATAGATGACCTCATCGAAACTTCCCGGCCAAGTGTCTATAAGATCGTAGTTCGTGTAGATGATATTCTGCAGGACTCCCCATTCACCGAGGGCATAGACCTGATAGTATGTTTCATCCTGATCTTTCAGATTCTCGAGTTCCTTAATGTAATCCTCCGAGAGAAAAGGATTGTCCTTATAGGTGGAGTGCAGAATTGCCACATCGTCCCTTTCCTTCTCGATAAGCTCCTGATATATCCAGTGGAGCTTAGAGATCGGGTTGAAAGTCAGATACATCTGGTTGATGTCCTCTGTCTTTCTTCTCAGTCTCAGGTTAAGCTGCAGGAAATCCTCATGGGTTATCTCCGTCGCCTCCTCAATCCAGAGGTAGTTTCCCTCATAGCTCTTTATTTTTTCCGGATCATCCAAGCTTTTAAAGAGCATCTCATTAGTACCAAAAGATAGAAGCATTTCTGTCTTATTAAGGTGATATGGAAGATTGTATTCCCTTAATAGGTCTAAAATCAGTTTATAAGCAGTAATTCTTAAAGAAGGTAATGTTTTTCTTAAAACTAAAAATCGCTTATCTTTTCCCTCATAAAATCTTCTAACAAAGAACTGTGCCATTGCATAGCTTTTTCCACTTCCTGCTGAGCCATAAAGAAGATTAATGCGTTTTTTGCTATTTTCCAGGAATTGATGAAATTTTCTTATCCGTTTTACCCTCAACTCACTCATCAAACATCCTCAAAAATAATCCTTATTTCCTGTTCCCCCCTTTGAGTAACCTCACCTTTTAAAAGAGCAATTTGCTCATTAAGACCAAGTATTGCCTTTGTTAACTGCTCCACATTGCCAGTTTTTGCTTTTCCATATCGCTTAATAAGGCTATCTCTTATCTCAATAAGCTGCTTTATGGTTTGTGACTTCCAATCTACTGATTTTTCCTCCAGTATTTCTCCAGTCTTCTGGTCAATTCTCTCCTTTTTTTCTCTCCACTTTTTCCTCACCGACCACTCTTTCACTGTCTTCCAATCAACACCAATCTTCCTTGCAATCTTTGTCAAAGACCAACCAAGACAGTAAAGCTGAAAAGCTTTGTTTTTAATCTCGTCTGGATACATTTATGCATTTTGCACTATAGCTTTAAGATTTCTCATTCTTTCCACAATGATTTGTTTTGTCTGCTTTAAAATCTCCAGATTCCTTTTTGCCTTAAAATACTCCTCTTCTGCTTGAGCTATCTCTAAGTTGAGTTCATATAAAGCCT
>JAGGZI010000006.1 GCA_021162085.1 Candidatus Aenigmatarchaeota archaeon | reverse complement strand
TATTAATTGTTAAAAGAAGTGTATGACAGAAGATACACGACCACTCGATGCATTAAATCAGTCCAAGGGTAAAAGAGTTATAATAAGTTTGAAAAGTAATGAGCAAATCACCGGGGTATTGAAGGCATTTGATTTGCACTTGAATTTGTGGCTGGAAGATGCAGAGAGGATAAGCGACGATAAGAAAGTTAAACTTGGTACTGTGGTAGTTCGAGGAGACAATATACTATTCGTATCACCAGAGTGATTGAAATGACTAAGGGTACTCCTTCTTTTGGTAAGCATCAGAGAACGACCCATATCCGTTGCAGGAGATGTGGTAGATATTCGTATAACAAAAGAAAGGGATATTGCACTGCCTGTGGTTATGGAAAGTCATCAAAAATAAAAAATGAAAAATGGAAAAATAAAGACATAAGAAGGAATAGAAAAAAATAATTGGTGAGTAAATGGGAAATGTTGCTATTTCTATTACAATTGTTCCGAACGGGCCAGAAGTAGATATAGAAGACATTAAGAGAAGAATAAGAGAGAAGATAGATGTTAAAGATATGAAAGAGGAAGATATAGGATTTGGGCTTAAAAACATTAAGATAATGGTTATAAGACCAGATGTTGCTGGCCAAGGAACAGATGACTTAGAAGAAGAGTTATCTAAAATTGATGGCGTATCTTCTGTGAGAGTTGATGATGTTACATTAATATAAGTTAAAAACTTATTTTCCACACATTTTAGTTTTATTGTTATGCTATTATTAGAGATTGGCGGGCCCAGTGGGACAATCGTAGTTTTCTTTCCTACTACCCTTTCTTTTTGAAAAGAAAGGCAGTTTCGAACCCACGACAACTCGGTTAAGAGCCGAGTGCTCTATTGTTCAGACCTTCATTTTCCATAACTGATTCTTCTTTTGTGAAAAGAAAAGGCCTTCCAGACTGAGCTATGGGCCCGTTATTTTTATCTTTTTTAAATATAAAAAGTTTTAGTTTGAATGTCATGAATAAAATAATTTAAGAAATTTACCTTGCTTCAAGACTCTTTATTGGTGAATTCCTTTTCAGAAACTCTCTAATTTTTTTAATGTTATAGCCATTTCTTCCAATTATCTTTCCTTTATCTTGAGAATTTATAGTCACATACGCTTTATTGCCCTTGATTTCTATATTTTCTGCTTCAGGTATCAGATTTTTAATAAATTTCTTGGAATCCTCATTATATTCAAATATCTTCACTTGCTTGTTAAATAATTTATTTAATTTTTTTATATTTTTCCCGTTCCTGCCTATTGCGGATCCGGCTTTACCTGGCTCTACCAAGAAGAGTATTGTTTTCTCATCAGATATACAATCGATCACATTGTCCTTAGTTACCCTTTCAAATATGTTTATGAGTCCAATTGTTTTCATGTCAAAGCTTTTCACTCTATTCACCACTATTCCTTTAAGATTGCTATTACTGAGATGCTAAATGGCTTTCCACAAATAATTCCCATTTTTTTTGAGTCTCCTTTGAAAATTAGTTTGTACTTGTTCTCAAATTCTTTTTCATGTATGGAATCACTCGAAACAATCACATTTTCGAGAATATTGTTTTTTAAAGCTTTTTTTGCCTGTCTAAAGCCGAATAAAACGTTCTTTTTCTTCAGTAAGTTTTTAATATCATTTTCGGTAATCTCTTTCATCTAACCACATCACTTCTCTTTTGAGGTCTTTGGTTTGAACACGAGGTCGCACATAGCAGTTCCTATTGGTGCCACCTGATTTATCAGTACATTTTCTATTATCGAGTCAAGTCTGTCCACTTCACCTTCAACCGCGGCATCTGTGAGATGTTTAACTGTTGTCTCAAAGTTCGCCCGCGCCAAAACTGATCTCTTTTCTCCAGATACACCATACCTTCCAATTGCCTTAATGGTGCCATCCATTGTCATAGTGTCTCCAACTAATATAAGATGCCTTGGGTCTACATCCAGTCCTTGATCTGCAAGTGTCTTAGATGATTCAGATATTATGACATTTCTTGCCGCTTCGATGCCAAAGAGTTTCTCTACTTCACTTATATTGTTTGAATATATTCTTGTTGGATCCAATTCTTTTATACCCAATACCTTTTTTATGTTTGAACCCAAGGTTATTATCATCCATTCATTACCCTTTTTAGTGACTATGGTTTGTGTGATTCCCCTTATTCCCCTGAGACTTATATCAAATATCTTTAGTTTCAATTTTTGAAGTTCTCTTATCGTAGTTTCTTTTTTTGATGTTATCTTTACAGTTGTGTCCTCAGTCGTTATATCATAATTTTTTATATACTTCTTTAGAGTCTTCTTCAGAGATTCCATATTCATGTCCAAGTTATTCAGGTAGTTGATATCTATCTTGAGTTCTACCTCTGAATTTACAAGGTCTATAACATCCTCCAATACGATGTTTTTCAATTTGGTTTCCTTTATTTTTTTGGCAACTTTAGCAGCATCCTCTTTCGTGTTGAATTCTTTTTTCATATATATTTCCATCATGGGAGTTGTTGGCTCTCTTCTGGCATCAACTATTTCTATTAATCTTGGGAGACCGAGTGATACTTGCTTCGCTGCTGCTCCTGCCACGTGATATGTACGCATGGTCATCTGTGTTGCAGGCTCTGATATGGATTGTGCAGCGATGACTCCTATTGCCTCTCCTGGCTCATATAGCATCTTTTTGTAGGTATTTACAATTCTATCTATTATTTTCTTTGCTTGTGACTTGGTTGGCTTGTAAATTTCAAAGGATTTAGACATATCTTCCTTTATTTTTTCTGGTAGTTCTAAATTTGAGATTAGTTCTTCATACATCTTATGCACCCTTTCCCATTTCATCCTCTATAATTCTATCTATGTTTATTCCACCCCATTCACTCTTAGATGGGTCTATCTTGTCTTCGCCTGGTGTGAATTGAACTATAACCCCCCTATCGTCTCTCACTGTGCCATCGTACTCAACCTTGAGGTCTTGAAGAGCATTGACAAGTCTTCTCTCCATATAGCCCGACTTCCTTGTCCTAAGAGATTTATCCATAAGACCCTCTCTTCCATTCATTGCATTGAAGAAGAATTCAAATGGATTCAATCCATCCTTAAAGGACGATGGTACAAATCCGTGAGCATCGGGAGATAATTCACCTCTCTTGAAGTGTGGTAATGTCCTCATTTTGTATCCTCTGTTTATTCTTTCTCCTTGAGTGGTCTGTTGACCTATACATCCAGCCAGCTGAGTTAAATTGAGCATGCTTCCCCTTGCTCCAGATTTTGCCATGACAACAGCACAATTCTCCTTTATGTTCTCCTCGATTATGTCTGATGCTTTGTCCAGAACCTTTCTCAACGTCTTCAGTATGTGAGTTTCCAAACTTTCTTTTATGGTTTGTCCAGGAATTTGTTTAACTTCTCCTTTTTCATAGTTTTTAATCAATATGCCGCATTCTCTTTCGGACTCTTCAACTGCCTTCTTTATTTTTCTCTTTGCTTCTGCGGGAACTTCTACATCAGATAGACCAATTGTAAATCCGTGTCTGCTCAAGAAGTTTATACCAAGTTTTGATACTCTATCAAGAAATTCTCTGGCCTTGCTGCTTCCGTATTTTTTCTCTATTAAGTCAACGATGAGTCCTTTCTCCCTCCCAATTGCTTTGGAGTCTATGACGCCGTTCTTTAATTCACCGTTTCTTATAACAACGTAGTAATCGTATGGGCATTTTTCTTTATCACATTTTTCACAACCTATGCAGGCATTGCTCTTGAACTCCATGTTGAGATCTTTTGGTAGAAGGTAACTGAACAATTCTTTTCCAGTCAAATCTCTTGTCACGTCTGCTTCTATTCCTATGTTTTGAAGTATCTGTATGGCATCTTCTTTCTTAATTTTCGTTTCTTTCTTTGTCAAGAGATAATTACCAGATATGTGATCTTGAATACATCCTATAAGAGGACCACCAAATCTTGGACTTCTTATGTGATTTTCAACAAGCATCAATCTTTTTGCTTCTGTTTGGGCTTCTTCGGTTTGAGGTACGTGTAGGTTCATTTCATCTCCATCAAAGTCTGCGTTGTAAGGTGCGCAAACGCATAAGTTAAGTGTGAACGTTCTCCATGGTGTTAGTCTAACCTTATGCGCCATCATACTCATTCTATGTAATGATGGTTGCCTGTTGAAGACTACAATATCTCCATCTTTTAGATGTCTTTCAACACTATAACCAATGTCTATTTCCTCTGCTATCTCATTCTTGTTTTCCTCGGTTATTTTCTTTTTTCTCCCATCGGGCCTTATCACATAGTTTGCACCGTCTATTGCATTAGGACCTTTTTTAATGATAGATTTTAGAAAAGATATGTTTCTCTTGTTGACTTTGATGGGAACAGTTAACTCCTTTGCAACAACTTCTGGTACACCTACTTCATTTATACTTATCATGGGATCTGGTGATATAACGGTTCTTGATGAGAAGTTAACCCTCTTACCAGAGAGATTATTTCTAAATCTACCCTCCTTGCCTTTAAGTCTCTGGGCCAGCGTCCTTAAGGCTCTACCACTTCTATGCCTTGCCTGTGGTACTCCAGAGAGATTATTGTCGAAATAAGTTGCAACATGATACTGCAATAATTCCCATAGGTCATCTATTATGAAGTCAGGTGCTCCAATTGAAATATTATCCTTTAGTCTTTGATTTATTCTTACTATGTCAACGAGCTTATGTGTTAAATCATCCTCAGATCTCTCTCCAGTTTCCAATGTTATTGATGGCCTGACGGTAACAGGCGGTATGGGCAACAACGTTATTATCAGCCACTCGGGCCTTCCTCCCTTTATGTTTAACAGTTTCAAATCTTCATCAGGTATCCTCTCAAACCATTCCCTTATTTCTAGCGGTGTCAATGGCTTGTCATCTATGGTGAACGTGTACGGCTTCTGTAACTTTATTTTTCTTTGTTTTGCTCCACAATGTGGGCACTTAGTCTTCTTTGCAACGTAAAGATCATAAAGAGGATTGTCACTTTTCTTAAGTTCCTCCGGTGTCTCTAACACCCTCCCACACTTCTCGCATGTTGATCTTAAAATCTTATATATGGTCTTAACATGACTAACATGAATGACAGGTCTCGCAAGTTCCAAATACCCGAAATGTCCTAAACAGGTTCCTACGCCACCGCCACATACCCTGCATCTCAATCCAGGATCTACCACACCAAGCCTAGGATCCATAACACCTCCTTCCACTGGATACCCATCTTTATCGTAAAGGTCATACCTTGTTATTTCTACGGTAGCCATTTTCTTTATGACCTTTGGAGACAGTAACCCAAAATTTATTGCGGCTATTCTCTTGTACATTTACTCACCATCTTCTAATATTATCTTTGGAAATATGAGCAATGATTTTAATTCATTTAACATAAGGTTAAAAGCATAACTCATTTTTACTTTTTCTATGTTGTTGCCCTTTCCACATATTGGACAATGATATTTGTTTTTTCTCCAATCATACACTGCAACTACTCCACACTTTTTGCATATGGGTATTTCCACCTCATCAGATGAAAATCTTTCCTTGAGCAATAGGGGAGCACCATGTGCTATTAAACAGTCCTTTTCCATCTCTCCAAGTCTCAAACCACCTTCATTTGCCCTACCTTCCGTTGGTTGTTTTGTCAATAAGGCAACTGGCCCCCTTGAACGAGCGTGAATCTTATTTGCTACCATGTGCTCCAGTTTTTGGTAGTATATCATACCGATGAATATTTCTACCTCCATTTTTTCTCCAGTGATTCCATTATAAAGTACTTCCTTTCCATCACTTCTGAATCCTAATTTCTGAAGTTCCTTTCTCAGGTCATTTTCCTTCTCGCAGTTGAACATGGACCCATCATTCTTTCTACCTCTTAAGGCAGCAACCTTTCCACCAAGTATTTCCAATAACTGACCAACAGTTAGCCTCGATGGAATTGAATGCGGATTCATTATTATATCAGGTACTATACCATCTTCGGTGAACGGCATGTCCTCTTCAGGTAATATTAGTCCCACAACACCCTTCTGCCCATGCCTCGATGCAAATTTGTCTCCAAGTTCTGGTATTCTTAGGTCTCTCACACTAACTTTTACAAGCTTATCTCCATTTTGAGTTTCAGATAACAAGACTTTGTCAACGACGCCAACTTCACCGTGCCTGACAACGAGAGAAGTTTCTCTCCTATTTTGTATTCCAGTTAAGAATTCGTCTCTTCCCAAAAATCTTAATGGGGAAGTTTTTCCAACTAGGACATCTCCACCAGAGACGGGAGTCTCTATAGATATAATTCCATCCTCGTTTAAATTCGAATACGCCTTTTCTGATCTATATCCTCTAACATCTTTGTCAGGAATTTCTATCTCATCAACTTGACCTCCACCATATCTTGTTTCTTCTGTTTGATATGTCCTGAAAAAGAATGATCTTCCAAAGCCTCTTTCTATACTTCCCTTGTTCAATATTATCGCGTCTTCCATGTTATATCCACCGTAGGATAGCAGTGCTATCACCACGTTTTGTCCAGCAGGGTGTTTATCAAGATTGAACACATCGAACGTTTGTGTTGTGGTTAGTGGAACCTGCGGATAAAGAAGAATGTTTGATTTAGTATCAGTTCTTATGAGGAAGTTTGATAGATAATAACCAAGACTCTGCCCAATCATTTTTGCTCCAAAGTTAACCCTGTCACCACGGTCATATTCACCATAAGGAATCAAGGAAGAAGAAAGTCCAAAAATGTCGAGTGGGTTTATTTCCATATGAGTGTGTTCTTTTGTAACTTCTTCTGGCCACAGTGCTATATAACTGTTCTCTTCTTCATCGGTATCAAGATACTCTATTATTCCATTCTCTATGAGGTCCTCAAACTTTATTTTTCCACTCTGCAGGTCTCTTATGTGTTTTTTGGTTAGTTTCGGCTTTCCGTTCTTCACAACTATGAGGGGCCTTCTTATTCTTCCATTGTCTGTATTGATGATCACCTCGTCTGTAAAATCATCGTAGTAAACGTTAACTTCATAGGGTATCAACCCATTTCTTCTTTTATTTCTCAAATCCTCAACAAAGCTTCTGGGATTCTTAACTTCTCCTATGAAAGCCCAATTCAAAAAAACACTAGCCATAATCACACCTTTATTTTTAACAATTTTAGTAATTTCTCATTTTCTTCTGGGGTCAAACCAGTGGTTATCTCTGCCATCATCGCAAGATATTTTCTTAATCCTATGGTTGGCCCCTCTGGAGTTTCGGATGGATCTAATCTTCCCCAGTGCGTTGCATGCAATTCTCTTGCCTTGAAGTGTTCTTGAGTTGTTGAAAGAGGTGATATAACGTTTCTCAGATGTGATACGGACCTTATGAAATTAGTTCTTTCCAACCTTTGGCTAACACCAGTTCTTCCACCGACCCATAGCCCAGTTGCAAGTGCAGACTTTATTTGACTCGTTAGCACATTACTCTCAACCACAGTTGACACAGAGGGTATCTTTCCTCTCTTTGCAATTTTCTGATAATTGTAATTTATTCTTTCTATGAGTCCCCACCTTCCAAGTAATATGCTCCTTATTAAAATTTCTAACAAGTCTCCTGCAGTTCTTAGTCTCTTGTTGCTGTAGTGGTCTATGTCGTCCTCCTCTATATCACCATGGGCAAGTTCTATTAACTTGGAAACAATTCTTGCAAGGTATTTCGCTTTTCTTATTCTATCCTTTGGCTCCTGACCTATATGGGGTAAAAGGTATTTATCCATAACCTGTTCTGCTCTCTCCTTTCTGTATTCTTTCTGATAAACTTTCATCTTCTTTCCCATGTATTCCAGGGCTTCTTCAGTGCTGGTAACGTCAGTTTCATAAAGGTTTGTGTAAACTTCTTCGATGTATGATTCTTTTACATTTATTGCATCAATTATTTCTTTATCGCTATCCAGTCCAAGCGCCCTGAGCAAAACCACGATAGGAAAATTTTTCAGGCTCGCAAATGAGATAATCCATACACCATCCTTTTTTCTCGCCATGGTGTGCTTCTGTCCCCATCCTCTTCTTTCACTCGTTATTCTTCCCGATGCCTCACCATTTCTCATCTCCAAAATTACTTTATTTGGAGCAATCTCCTCCATAAGCGTTAAAACTCTTTCAGTTCCATTTATTATGAAATAGCCACCCGGATCATCAGGATCTTCGCCTGCATCTATTAATTCTTCTTTGCTCATTCCAGACAGAGGACATATCTCGCTTTTTAGCATAACTGGTAATTCACCTATTTTCACTTCAGACGTTTCCTGCTCATTATCGCCTATCATTGGTGTCATTTCAAGGAATATTGGTGCAGAATAAGTAAGGTCTCTCAGTCTGGCTTCCATAGGTAATATTTTCCTTAGAGATCCATCAGCTTCTTTAACGCTCGGTCTTCCAACTCTAACCTTTCCAATCTTAACCTTAAAGTCTTTTAGTTTTTCGCTCTCTGGTTTTATCTCTCCTATTTCATCGAATATCTTTTGTAATCTATTTTTAATAAAATCGTTATAGCTGTTTATTTGATACTTTATTAATCCTCTGTTTTCTACAAACTTCTTTAATAATATCTGAAAGTCTTTCATGTTATTCACTCTTTATTACAATTCTATAATAAATAGATTTTCCTGCAACGGGACTATTTCTTGTTATTTTTATGACATTCCCTATCTTGGCGCCTATCTCTTTTACGACAGGATCAGAGTCGAATATCTTAGGTAGTTGTTTTTCTGATATGTTTAGTTTTTTCAGGAGTTCAATTTTTTCTTCTTTAGACAGAACTTCATGTTTTGGAACCAGAATGTGATCAGTCACCTTGAATTCTTTCATTTCAACACCAATCTCAATTTTATTGTTTTTCTTCTATTTATATATGTTTTGGCGGGCCCAGAGGGACACTCACGAAGCTTTTGCAAGTTCTTTCCATTGAGGCTTTCTTTTGAAGAAAGGCTCATTCGAACCCTCGACACCCGGCTTTCTTTGCTATCATCTCTTCCTTTTAAAGGGGAATCAATTCTTTTAAGCGTTTTAACTTAAAAGGCCGGTGCTCTACCAGACTGAGCTATGGGCCCATGGCGCCTCGGCCGGGAGATCTCCAGCACTTTTCACAGATTGGATCGAAGTTTTCTTTCCTACAGTCCTTTCTTTTGTGAAAAGAAAGGCTGTTTTGAACCCGGGTCACGGCCTCGACAGGGCCGTATGCTAGGCCACTACACCACCAAGGCATAGGTACATCTAACTGTAATATGATTTAATAGATATTATTGATTTAAAAATTTTATAATAGTTAATCTACCCCTGGATGATTATGAAATACTAGCAGCGCCCTATACTTCCCGTCTACTGCCGGTAGCGTGCACGCTTACATGCACGTCAAACTTTCGACAGTACAATATAGATCACTGGAGGGCTTAACTTCCGTGTTCGAGATGGGAACGGGTGTTTCCCCTCCGCTTTGGCCGCTAGTGACTACTATTAAGTATAATAACCTTTATAAAGTTTTCGGTTAAAACCTTTCCGCACTAAATGGTACGTTTTTGTGTAATTATGGTCCCCCGGCCGTGAATCTCCATATGAGGATTTTTTGATAAAATCGAATTTGCAAGTTCTTTCCTCAAGTCTTTCTTTTGAAGAAAGGCTTGTTCGAACACGGGACCTGTCGGTAACTGTCTGAGCGATTGCTATGTGACCAATACGATTGTAAAGGTCTACAGCCGACCGCTCTAAACCGCTGAGCTACCGGGGGATAGCAATTTCTTTTAAAATTAATGAGCAATAATCTATATAAAAATTTATTCTCCTTCCCTAATTTTTAATTCATTAGAATAAATCTTCACGGTTCTTTCCTTGGATTTTCCTCTAAGTTCTACTCTTGGTAATTTTATATAATCTTGCGTGCCTATCAACGTCTCAATTTTATACGTGAGTATAAGATCTTCCTGCTTTTCAAGTTCTTTTAATTTCCATATTAATTTAGTTCCACCATCTATTTTCTTTACTATGGGTTTTCTTGTTTTGAAGTCTCTTATTAATTTAGCAATAGGCGGGACAAAGTCCTCTACAATAACATCTTTGAGTTTCTCTCCTACGTTCTTTATTTCTATTGCAATTATGGCTTCTTTTTTATCATCTTCCAAAGCCTTTATATTTACACCGTACTTTCTTACTTTAGGAGTTCTGGTTAATCTGAATACTAGATACCCTGCATATATAACGAGGATAGCCAATATTATTAACGGCCAGTAATGAACCTGATAAGATATTCTTGTGCTTTCATTCACATCAAGAGTTACGGGCCATTCAAAAATAACATATCCATCTGATTCTTCCTTTTGATATTTTGATGAAGATGTTAGGAATAAGTCCCAAGGTTTTTTTATCTTTAACTCTATGATCTCGGTTTTCTTAACGTTGCCAATATTTTTGGCGTATATGCTTCCAAGCTCAGCGACTGGAGTCCATGTAGACTTGTATTCCTTTTCTATTTTCTCTACTTTTTCGATAACGACTTTTTTGATTTGTTTGTCGAGTATTTCATCTCCCCTAATCAAATATAGGTTTATAGAATATTCCCCAGGTGGTAGTGTGTTGTCTATTTTAAATTCTTCTTCAAAGGTTTTTTCCATTCCAATTTCAAGTGGGAATCTCTTGATCCTTGTATCTATTTTTTTCTGACCACGAAGAAATTCGCATTCAAGAGTTAATTCCTGAAAATCAGTCGTTGCAAGATTGGCAACCTTTTCATTTACGTCTATTACGTCACCTGGATAAAAAGATTCCTTGTTTATTTTAACGTCCTCTATCGCTGCTTTATATTTTTCTTCTATTAAAACATACACATCTTTTTTTAAGTAAATCTGCGGGTTGGTTAATGAGTAGATGTATATTGGAAGATCGTATACGCCTGACTTAGTTTTCTCTGGAAAGTTAACATTGAAGTTCACGGTACCGGTTTCTCCCGGAGACAACGTTAGGAAATATCTATCAAAATACGCAAAGTTTCTGTATGAGCCAAGAACGCTCAGTCCGAATGTATCGGTTTTATTCATCACATTTGCTATCTTCAGAGAAAAGTTCCCAGGAGATAGATAAACCTTTTCTGACTCTATCTTTAAGTTTACCTGAGCATTAACATATGAAGATGAGAAAGAAAGCAATGCAAAAGAAACAATCAAGATTATAATTAAGTTTTTCTTCACACTCCACACCAAATAAAGATTAATTTTTTTTATATATAAAACTTATCTCTTGAATTTTGATGTGTATTCTATTAAGTCCACGTGCGTTAAAAATAAACTCCTACAGCAGTATCTTTTCAATCCAAGTTTATCTAAAACTTTTTGTGGATTCTTACCTTTTTTCACTTCTTTTTTATATTCTTCCCACAGATGGGCAACTGGTTTGCCACATGACATACACCTTATAGGTATCAACATTATATCACCTCTTACTCCTTTGTTTATGTCTTCTTGGGCCAGCCGAAGAGCGCGATGGTTTGTGTGGTTCAGTTCTTCTTGGATCTGTTACAAGGATGCTTTTATCATATTCCAACATAATCTTCTCAATATTCTTTCCACCAAATTTGACAAGTCCTCTTCCAATTGCCTGTCTGATGGACTCTGCCTGACTTACGACTCCACCACCCGAGACGGTAACATCGATATTAACTTCTTTGGATAAATTTCCTGATAGAATCAATGGTTCCTCAATCATTAATCTTATCATTTCGGGTTTTATGGTTTCCAGAGGTTTTTTATTCACCCTAACTTTTCCAGTACCTTTCTTTATTAATGCCTTTGCCACGGATTTCTTCCTTTTACCTATAGTTTGAATTATTTTTTCTTTTGTCATTTCATCATCCTCTGAGCTTTTTTGATATTTTCTCCAATGTTAAATATCTACATTCTATATCCTTTTTGTTCTTTGCTATCATTTTGCCGTCAAGTCCTTTTGGATTTCCAACGTAAACTTTGAGCTTCTTAAACGCTTCCCTACCATGAGGTTTTTTGTAAGGTAACATACCCCTAACGGCTCTTCTGAATATGCCATCTGGAGTTTTTGGATAAAATGGTCCATGATGTGGATCTCCTCTATCTATCTTCTGCTTGAAATCCTTCATTATGACATCGGGATCCCCGGTCACGATTGATTTCTCTGCGTTTATTACTATTACTTCTTCTCCATCTAAAAGTTTCTTTGCTATTTTAGATGAAATTCTTCCAAGTATTTGATGTGTTGCATCCACTATCATGTTATTACCCGAATATTCTTATTTTACTTCCCTTTGGATTTTTCTCCAAGAGTTCCTCAATTTTGAGGCATACTCCCTTCATATTCATTATCTTTCTTTTTGCCTCTTTTGAAAACGATAAGGCGCCCACCGTTATCTTTTTGTTTAACTCACCATAACCAAGGACCTTTCCAGGAACAAGAATAATGTCACCATTATTTGCATGACGATTTATCGTGGCTATGTTAACAATTGATTGATTTCTTCTGGACTTAAGTAGTCTGGATGCTACATCTTTCCATATTCTTTCTTTCTTTTTGGATAAGGTCTTTATTAATTCAGCCACTCTCTGATTCTTTTTTTTGATTTCTCTCATTTATCTCACCATATAGTTTGGTGCGGGAGGCCAGATTTTCAGCACAACACAGGCTTTGTCCAAGTCTTCTCGAAAAGACTTGTTTCGAACTGGCGAAGGCACTAAGCCACTAGGTATCTCAACCACATCATCGTAAAGGGCCTGTACCTGAACTTAGCCATTCCTAAGCTTGACCACGAATTCTAGCCCCTTTGACCATTCCCAAAGCCTTTTCCCTCTTTCACAAATTGCCTTAAAGTTTCTTTTTCCCTAGAGGCTTTTCTTTGTGAAAGAAAAGGCTCTCTTGGGTACTCCCGCATCATAATAATTTTAGGAGCTCATTTGATTTCTCTTCCAATATTTCACATGATTTCAATACTATGTCCATGGGACTTAGTCCAGAGACACTTTCTACTGTGAATATGAATTTGTTCTCATCTCCAGTAACTTCTATGGCCTCTTTGTCTCCACACGCCTCTACACATGCTTTGCATAGTGAGCATTCCTCTATATTCTGTATGACTACTTTATCTTTGTCCAGTGCAAGGACATTCTTTGGACAAGCTTTTATACATTTCCCGCAGTTGTCGCATTTCTTTGAATTTATCTTTATTATGGGGTAATATTTATATGATGCTATGGCAGCCTTCCATTTTATATGGTCTTTCCCTCTTCCCAGAATTGCAATAGCTTCAAGGGATAGTCTTTGTCCCTTCTCTAACTTTACAATTGGTATATTATCATAAAGAGGAGCAACTTCCTCCGATGAACTCTTGAGGTCCTTACTATACACCATACACGGACCTTCTTTCTCGAGTTCAAACACAACCTGGCAGTTTGGGCAACCTTCTCCCTCACATGAACAGTCTTCTCTGAAATTCAATGTTTCGGGGTTAAATTTGAGTGGAATCAATCCTAACCTGTGTGCTATAACTTCATCGAACATAACAGAATCATTTTCCCTGAAATACACGTCTTCTATGGCGAGTGTTGGAACCTCAACCATCATTATTCTTCTAAGGGCATTTGCAAATGGGACACTTATACCATCGACGACGAATTTTATTTCTTCATTTGTTCTATTCAATATTTTAATCTTCATTATGTTCACCTTATAGTCTTCTTCCCCTTCTACCGCCCTTTTTCCTTGTTGTATCATGCGGTATGGGAGTAACATCTTCTATTTCAACAATTCTCAATCCAGCTCTGACAAGAGACCTTATTGCTGGTTGCGCACCTTTACTTGGGCTCTTGGACTTATGACCACCAGGACCTCTTACTTTGACACTAACCTTCATTATCCCCTTGTTAATTGCTTCCTCTGCTGCGCGCTTTGCAGCAAGCATGGCAGGAAATGGGTTGCCCTTATCACGGTCATTCTTGGTAACCATACCTCCAGATACTCTGGCAATGGTCTCTGCTCCAGTTATATCAGTTATGTGAATGATTGTATTATTTTTAGATGAATATATGTTTGCTATTCCAACTCTTTCCTTTGTCATTTCTTACCACCGATCTCTACACTTATTTCATTTTCTAATTCTTTTGGGACTATGAATGATGGCCATCTTATTTTTCTATCACCAACCTTAACATGACCATGAACGATGAACTGCCTTGCCTGTTTGATTGTGTTGGCAAGACTTTTCTTAAATACTATTGTTTGTAATCTCCTATTCAATACATCTTCAAGGGTTAAGCTCAATATGTCATCCAATGTGGCGTTTTTCTCCACGAATCCTAATCTATTTAATTTCCCTATCAACTTCTTCTTTTCATCTTCGTTCATCTCTGCAGCAAGTCTCCTTGCCTGCCTCCTGAAGTTCCTAAGTATACTTTCAGCCCTGTAGATCTCTCTTTTTCTTCTCAGTCCATACTTTCTTAATATCTCAGCCTCTTCCTGTATTATTTTTTTATCCCATGGCCTGAGTGGCGTTTCGTATTTTTTTCGTTGTTTCTTTGGATCACCCATTAAATCACCATTTACCTGTTAGATTTTTTCTTGACCACGCCCACGGTTGAAGATTTCCTGAAACTTGATCTTGTCCGCTGTCCTCTTACGGGAAGTCCTCTCCTATGTCTCATACCTCTGTAGTCTCCCAACTTCTCCATGCTTGTTATTATTTGTCTTGTCTCTATCTGGAGTTCTGCACCATTGAGGTGTTTACTTTCTCCCGTTCTTGGATGTTTTCTAAGGTTAAAAAGATATTCAGGAATTCCAAATTTTTCAGGATTCTTTATGACATTTTCTAATTTTTCAACCTCGTCTTCTTTAAGATATCCTGTCAGTTTGTCAGGATCTATTCCAGCTTTTTTGCAAAAAACCTTAGCCATAGCAAAGCTTATCCCCTTTATCCTTCTTAATGCATATTTTATCTTTTTCTTACCATTCAAGTCTGTGGATAAAACTCTGACTATCTCTTTCATTTCTCCTTTCATTTCTCTTTCATTTTTTTCTACCATTTTCATCACTTGGTGAGTGAAAATCAAAGATTTTCACAATGGTGCTGGAGCACCGTTTGAATTACAATACTACTTCTCTTATTTTTCAAATTCAAATGGCGCTGGGGGAGGGACTTTCACACCCTATGGATGGACAAAATAATGGACTTAGGCAGAGCCTAAGTCAGTTTGCCCAAAATTGTTTCTTTGGGAAATACAAAAACCTTTCTTTCAAAAGAAAGGGATTTGTCTTTGAACCCCCGCTCCACTTTCGTGGAACTGGATATATTGGCCAATATCGCGACACTCAAGTTTCGCCACGATTCCAGCGCCTTTGACCGCTCGGCCACCCCAGCATATTCTTTTATGTTAAACGATATTTATATATATCTTTTATGCCGAGGAGGCTTCTATTAATATAATTTCTACTTTATTAAAACTTTTCAGCGTCTTCTATGAGCATGTCTGGTATGTCTCCCTCTAATATGGGAAATTTAAGTTTGCATTTTTCACATATCAGTTTGTTGTTTTTCCTGTCATATTTAAGTGGCCCCTTGCATTTGGGACAAACCAAAATGTCCAGCAATTCTTTACTCAATGCCATTTTGTAACACCATTAAAGTATTAAATATTTTTCAAATAACTTATTTATACTTTCTTTTGCCCCACATTCTTGGATATATTCCCTTTTTCATTATAACTCTGTCTACCTCAGCAGCAATGCCCTTTCTCATCCTGAATATGCTATTTGAATCCATTTTAGAGTGTCCTAATGCTATCAACTCTCCCTTACCGGTTAGTATGGCAATCATATCATTGGGTTTTATATTTTCATCGAGCTTCATTATGCCACCGATGGCAAGCGGGGCACCATTGCATAATGCATCTACTGCAGTATCTCTAACTATGATTTTCTTCAGGTGTTCTATTCCAAATTCAACTGGCTTCACATATTCCCTTATCGACTCATCCTTTTCATGTTTCCATAGATAGTATGAATCTTTCAGGTCCTGAAGCGTCACCGCAACATCTTCCTTAAATGGACCCACTCTTACTCTTCTTAATTCTCTCATGTGGGCACCACAACCAATTTTTCTCCCCATATCATGGATTAACTTCCTTATGTAAGTGCCTTTTTCGCATTTTATTCTCATTAGAACGTTTCTTCCATCTCTCTCGAGAATTTTTATTTCATATATCTCTCTGATTCTCTCCCTCCTCTTCACTGCACTCTTTTTTGGTGGGGTTTGTCTTATCTTGCCCGTAAACCTGGCAACAACTTCCTGTAATTTTTTCATTTCGATGTCCTCATGCAGATACATAAGTGCAACGTATTCCTTATCAAGTCCCATTAAGGCTGGAATTATCTTTGATGCATTTTCTAATGCCAGAACAAGAACTCCAGTAACCTTTGGGTCCAGAGTTCCGGAGTGACCAACTTTATGTAATTCAAGAATGTCCCTTACCCATGATGCAACTTGATGTGAGGTGGGTCCAGAGGGCTTGTCAAGAACCACTATTCCATTCTTTATCAATTCCTCTACAGGTCTTGCCCCGGGATAAGTTCCAAAGACAGGATTTGATATTTCCTCAACTTTTATCAACATAGTAATACATTTTAGTTTGTTTTTAAAATATTCTACTGCACCACACCAAGTAATCTTCTAAATATGGTTGTCATGGGGAATGATACCAATATATACCATCCCAACCATCCTATATGAGATCCCCAAAACGGCATTGAGAATGGAAAGTCCACAATATCTCTCTTCAACGTTATCACATTCTTATTTTTATCGAATTTCTGTAACACAAATTTTTTATCTCCAACTACGATTACATCATTCAAAGATTTTTTCTCATCATCTATCTTAATTAATAATGGGTTTTCCTGCATGAGTGAAACATTCTCTTCAATTGCACCATACTTTAGAACACCCACATGAGAATCGTTTAGTTCAATATCCAAATTACCATAGAGGGATGGTAGCAACCAGAAAAATATAGGTATTATTATGATGAAACTTATTATCATGGGTTTCGTGGTGGCTCTCATCTGCTCGCTCGATATTTTAAGCATCTCATTTTGGTATTTCATTAGTTCTGTTTGATTTTTTTTCTTTTGCGCTTCTTCAATCTTCTTTCTCAGTTCGGCAATTCTTTCTTTCATTTCTTTGGCCTTCTCCTGATTTGTGAATACCTTGTAAGTTAACGACAGAATAAACGAGAGCACTATACTGATGATTAATATAACTGTCATTGGAATGAACGTTGCTCCTACCATATAAAAACCTTTATAGGATTAGAGTATTTTGGTATAAAAAGATTTATAAGTTAAATAAATTTTAATATAAGTATGGACTTCGAAAAAATTTTTGGGAGAGCTCTAAGGTATCCCTTTGAATGGAGATTGTTTTCGATACTTTTTATTTATACAATATGTC